>JAIVHR010000229.1 GCA_020200935.1 Sphingomonadales bacterium | reverse complement strand
ACGATATGCAGCGCGGCGCCCTGCCGCAGGAGCGCTTCGGCGACGAGAATATCGGCGCCCGCCGCGAGCGCGCCGAAACCGAAGCCCGGGGCGATTTCGCCGAACAGCTTGTCGAGCCGCGCGGCAAGCGCGTCGTCATCGGGCGCGATGCCCATGATGCCCTGGAAATGGAGGCTCTTGGGCGGCCGGTGCGAATCGAGCCAGCCGGTATCCTTGCCCTGCTCGGCAAGGATCAGCGCGAACTGCCCGATCGTCGCCGCATGATCCTCCCAGGCTTGGGGGGCCTTGAGCATCGCCTCGGCCATAGCCGCCTGCGCTTCATCGTCGCGATCGAGCAGCAGCAACGCCTCGGCCCGGGTGGCGGCCAGCCAATATTCGGTCTCGGGTTCGTAGCCGCCGGTGTCGAGGAGCTGCAATGTATCGCTCGCCAGTTGCCGGGCCTGATCCGCTTGGCCGCCAAGCAGCGCAAGCGACGCGGCGTTGATGAGCGGATAGGTTGCAGGGGCAAGTTGGGAGGCGGCGTGGTAGGTATTCGCTGATTGCAGGAACAGCTCGGCGCGGACCGCACCTTCGGTTGCTTTAGCCTGGTCCTTGAGCAACCTGCCTTTGAGCGACATGGCGGTGGCATCGTCGGCAATGTCCACCAAGCCGGCCTCGATGAACATGGACCACGCCCGCTCGATCGAACCCGAGCGAGCCAGCCTGACTATTTCTGCAAACTGTTCCATCTACCCGGCGTGATACCTGAACGCGCTTGTCATCAAAGGCTAACGACCAAACTGCTCGAGAGCGCAGGATGTACGCCGCCATGCGTCATAATCTTTCCAGGGCGCTTCGCCTTTGATCGATCATGATCATGCGGTTCCAGGACCCAAGGCGCCAGATCCAGCAATGGATCCCAGACATTGAGGTAAAAGGGAATCCTCATGATATCGTTATGATCAGCCAAGCGCCTAATTTTTTTTGCCAACGAAGAAGATTTCACGACCTCAGTATCACACACGAACGATGCCCACAGTCCCTTTTTATCCCTAATATCTTCATGATCCTTTATGAAGCTTTTTGTCAATGAACCTATATAGATAGGTACTATGGGCTGGCTTCGAAATATAAGACGTATATTGTTTTTGAATTTCTCCCTGCTGTCATAAATACTGATCCTGAACACATATGCGTGCTTCCCATCCAAGGCGTCCATTTCGAGCATATGGTCACCGGATTCGTGCAAAACTGGTGTCTCTTTAACTAAATCACCGGGAAAGCGATTATTCGACGCAGAGTCTTCGATAGTTCTGATATAATCCCTTCTGTCTGCAAGTTTGTATCCCATCCTTCGATAAGCGATCGAATCGTGCTTTCCACGGATGACATCATAGAAATAGACCCTTTGTACCCCTTGCTCGGCCATTGACCGTCCCCCCTCATTGGAATGTAGAGATTTTGTCTTCGTACGTGGCCCAGATGGCATTGCTGGGATCTCGAGCGATGAGCCGGCTGTTTACCGCACGGGCTCTTTCAAGATAATGCCGCGCGTCGTTCGCGTCGCGGCCGAGCAATTCGAGCTGTTCGGCATATCGAATGTAGACCTGCATTTGCTGTTCAAGCCATAGCATGTTGGCTGGATCGGATGCCACCAGCTCTTCGACGAGGCGCAGATATTGGCGCTGCACATTCGCGGTTTCAGCATGACGACCTGTGGCTATCAGTGCATCGGCCAGCCAGAGTTGGTGAAAGATCAGATCGTAGGTCGCGCTGCCGTCGGTCGGATTTCGCCGCGCCAGCCGTCGCGAAAGGCGAACGGCTCCGAGGCAATTTTCGACGGCGGACGCCGACGCGCGTCCCAATCTCAGTTTGGCTGCGCAAATATTGCCTTCGACATAAGCCGAAACCCGAATCCATTCGCTGTTGTCGGTGCCCCAAGCCGAAATCGAGGCAAGAAGTCTTCGGGCTCGTGTCCAGCGGGAGAGTGCACTGGCCAGCCGATTCCTGGAGTAGGCGAGCAGCGCAAGGCGGTTCTCACTCTTCGCATGGGAGAAAATGCGTTCGGGGTTGTCGGCCTCATCCGTCAGCAAAGCGGCCGTCGTGCGATACAATTCTTCGTAGCGCGATTGTGCGAGGTCGAGATCGCCTCGATTCTCATCATCCTCCCCAATCTCGCCAATGACGCGCGCCCGCCGCTCGAGGCTGTCGGCGCCGAGGCGCGAGAGATCTCCCTGGCCTTCGTAATAATCCATCGCCCGTTCGTTGACGTCGGTCATCACGTCGAGCCGGCCGACGCCGCGCAGATCTTCGCGCAGGTCGGTCAGCATATATTCGATCAGCCCTTCGGCCTCGGCGCGCTGGCGTTCGGCTTCGTTGCGCGATTGGAGGGCGAGGATCGTCATGCCGGCCATCACTATCAGCGCAACCAGCGAGGCGAGCGTGACCGCCGTCACGCGGCGCAGTCGGCGCTGGGCGTCGCGCTGGACGAGCGCGTCGAGCGGCACGCCGGCGAGCCCGGCGACGAGCTTGAGGAAGCCAGTCCGCCGCCCGTCTCCTTCGGGCCGGAGATCGGCGGCGAGCGGCTCGGCGCCCTCGGTCAGCGCCGGCGGGAACGCTTCGCCCGGTTCGCCGCGCAGCAATGCCGCCAGGATCGGGCGGCCGGGATGCCGATCGCGGAAATAGACGATCTCCTTCGCCACCCAGGGCGAGGCCCTGGCGTCGGGCGAGCACAGCACGATGAGCGCCCCCGCCATGTCGAGCGCGCGCTTGACCGATTCGGACAGATCGACCGCGGCAGGGAAATCCTCGCGGTCTCGAAAGATAGGGCCGAGCCGATTCGCCGCCTCGCCGGACGTCTCGTCGGGCGCGTTCTCCCGCGACAGATTTTTCGGTAGCCGATATGTTTCGAGCCGCCGGTGGAGCCGCCTGGCGGCCGCGTCGTCGGCATGGCTGTAGCTCAGAAAGGCGCGGTACCGCGTTGCCGCATCCCCTTCCGTCGGGACGGTTTTGTCCTGATCTCCCGTCATCGCGCCCCCCAGCCGGAGGAGGATGGCATATTGCGCCGCGGGAGCAAGGCTAAAGACAATCCAATTTGATACGAATTCCTGAAAGTTTTTGACTCTCGCGGGCTAATCGGGCCACGATTCATTTCATTCCGGGGCGGGCCGATTCGTTGTCGCCCCGAACAGTGTCCAAGCGGGCGAACAGGGCGCCTAGCGGCTGTGTAGCGTATCGTCGTCTTGTCCTTTTCGCCCTTGTCGGGGGAGAGACGACGTGCGCGCGCTTCACAAATTCACACTGGCGATCACCGCGATCGGGACCGCGATCTTCGGCGCAACGGCCGAACCCGCCCATGCCCAGCAGACGCTCTATGTGATGGTGCAGACGGCCGACGGGCCCGAACTGGTCCCCGCGGACAGCGCCCTCGCCGATGCGGCCGGCGCCAGATACGTCGTCGTCAACACGCAATATGGACCGGCGCTGGTCCCCGTCGCGGTTCCCGATGCAGCCATGCCCGCCGCGCAATCAGCGCCGATCCAGCAGGTGAGTGCGAGCGGCTTGGAACAGCCGCAAGGGGCGGGCGCCGCCTGCGAGGAAAGCCCGGGCCTCGAATGCGGCACGGGTTCGACGACCGGAAGCATCACCGACACCGCGATCGGGCGGTTTGCCAACGCCGGCGGCTCAAATTCGGTGGCGGTCGGAGCAAATTCAGAAGCCAGCGGCCTCGAGTCCGTGGCGCTGGGCTCGGTGGCGGAAGCCTCGGGCGCCTTCTCAACGGCGATCGGGTCGGATGCGGTCGCCAGCGGCGCCAGCGCGATTGCAATGGGGGTGCTCGCCGAAGCTACGGGCAACAACGCGATGGCCCTCGGCGTAATCAGCGAAGCCGCGGGCGTCGACTCGACGGCGCTGGGTACAGGCGCAGCGGCTATGGAGGAAAACGCCACGGCCTTGGGAGCACGTTCCGAAGCCACCGGGATCGATTCCACCGCGGTCGGGCGTGATGCCCAGGCGACGGGCCTGGAGGCGCTCGCTGTCGGCGCGGATGCGCAGGCGACCGACGAGCGCGGCGTAGCGATCGGCGGTGG
>JAIVHR010000060.1 GCA_020200935.1 Sphingomonadales bacterium | reverse complement strand
GGGCGCGAGCTCCTCTTCGCCGCCGACCGACAGGCGGATGGCGTCGAAACCGAAGCCGGGATCGAGCGGGTCGCCGAGGCTGTCGAGCTTCTCGCCGAACAGCCGCATCACCGCCGCCGGATCGCGCACCGGCCGGCCGAATTCGATGGCGAGCTTTTGGGCGAGACCGTCCGAGCGGAAGAACAGCGCCGAAAAGCGCCGCCCGCCCTTGCCGCGTTGCCGCAGTGCCTCCTCGGCCTCGCGGGCCAGTTCGCCGAGTATTTCGAGCGCATATTCGGTGCGCGCGACAGGCTCGGGAAAGCGGCGTTCGGCGTGCACCGTGCCGAGCGGCAGGCGCGGGGCGAGGGGACCGCGTTCCTCGCCGAGCAGCCGGGCCAGCGCCGTCACCGCCTGTTTGCCGAAGCGCGCGGCGATCGCGGGGCGCGGCCGATCGGCGACCGCGCCGACGGTCTTGAGGCCCGCCCTGCGCAGACCGAGATCGCTTTCGGCGTCGAGTTCGAGCGCGGCGACGGGGAGGCGGCGGATCGCATCCGTCTCGTCCTCCACCGCGCCCTTTCCGTGGCGGGCGAGCGCCAGCGCGCCCTCGGCGGTGGCGGCGCGGGCGGCGCGGACCCGCATGCCGATTGCCCGGAGCCGCGCGACCGCGTCTTCGGCAAGCGCCGCCTCGCCGCCGAACAGATGCGCGCAGCCGGCAATGTCGAGGACCAGCGCATCGGGCGGCGAGGCGGCGGCCATCGGCGTGTAGCGCGCGCAACCGTCGCAAAGCCGATCGAGCCAGCGCCGGTCGGCCTCGGGATCGTGCTCCTCGACTTCGAGATCGGGCAGCTGCGCGCGCGCATCGGCGAGGCTGAGACCCGGAACGAGCCCCAGCCTGCGCGCCGTCTCGTCGATCGCCGCGAGCCGCATCGCCCCCTTCACCTTCTCGGTGAAGGCGCGCGGCGGATCAGCCGGTGCCGGCGAGCGCCGGTGCGCGATCCGCTGGCGATTGGCCGGCAGGAACGGAAACCACAGCGCCAGGAATCGTCTGTTCCTGGGCCGGTTCCCGGGCCGGTTCGGCGAAGCGCTTGCGCTCACGGTCCCACTCCAGCCGCCAGCTCCTGCCCGCCGCTCCGCCGCGGCGGCGCAGCAGGGTGAGGTCGAGCATCGGCGGCCCCGGGGCCCGCGCCTCGAGCGCCCGCGACGGCGCGGCGCGGACCGACCAGCGGCATTCGGCGATCACCGCGCCCAATCCGCTGCAGCGCAGCGCATCGCCGGCGCCGCGCAGCAAAGCGAGGTCGTCGGCAACGATAGCGAGCAGCAGCCGATCGGGATCGCCGCCCAGCTCGATGAAGCCCGGCGCATAGAATCGCCCGCCGCGCTTCTCCGCCTTGCGGGTGCGCAGCCAGAGCAGCGGCCTGCCCGCCGGCCGGGCGCACAGCCCGAGCATCGCCGCGAAACCGGCGGCGGCCCCGCCGTCTTCGGCATCGTCGGCGAAAATTTCGTGCAGTTGCGCACGTTTGAGGCCTCCATCGAGATAGTTGTCGAGCCCGTCATGCCCGAACCCGAAGCGCTCGGCGCCGTCCTCCTTCGGGGCCGCGCCATAGGCGGCCAGGCGCGCTTTCAACGCCGAAAGGGAGAGGGCCGAATCGCTCATGTTCTCTCTTTGTTCTTATACCGGCAAAGTCGGGTCGGGAGTCAAGCGACGAAGAGGGCTGAGCCCCTGCAAGCGGGAGGGGGCGGGAGTGGTGATGAAACAACCCCCCCTTCAGGGGAGGGGTTGGGGTGGGGGCGAGGCCACCTGCGGGCTCGCTCGGCTCGAAGAGCCGACAAGGGCATCGAGCCCTTGTCGTCTCTACCCCACCCTGTCATCCCTCCCCTGAAGGGGAGGGAGAGATCAATGGGTTTGCACTCGCCGTCCCCCGCGCATACCTGTCCCGTATGTCCGAGACCGACGCCACCGACAGCCGGACCCTGCGCAACGCCCTCGGCTGTTTCGGCACCGGGGTGACGGTGGTGACGACGCTCGACAAGGATGGCGGGCCGGTCGGGCTGACCGCCAACAGCTTCACCTCGGTCTCGCTCGATCCCGAATTGCTGCTGGTCTGTCTTTCGCGCCAGTCGAACAGCCTGCGGCATTTCACGGCGTCCAACCATTTTGCGGTCAACGTCCTCCATATCGGTCAGAAGAAAACCGCCCAGCTCTTCGCCACCCCGGGCGCGCCGCGCTTTCAGGACACGCCGTGGGAAGCATGGCATGCCGGCGTGCCGATCCTCAGCGATTCGCTGGCCAATTTCGAATGCGCGAAATACGCCGAATATGACGGCGGCGACCATGTCATCCTGGTCGGCCGGGTACTGCGCGTCCGCCACGATCACGATTACGATCCGCTGCTCTATTATCGCGGCGCCTATCGCGAGCTGCATTTCGACTAGGGCGGGCCTTCGCTAACCGCCGATCCCGTCGAGAAACCGCTTCACATTGGCGCCGAGTGCGTCGACCGCATAGCCGCCTTCCATGACGATCAGGCTCGGCAGCCCGACTTCGCCGATCCGCGCGCCCAGCGCCCGGAAATCCCCGGTTTGCAGGGCGAAATGCGAGATCGGATCGTCGGCATGGATATCCGCGCCGAAGCTCACCACGAGAAAGCGCGCACCCCAATCGGCGATCGCTTTGAGCGCGGTGTCGAGCGCCGGGCGATAGCCGTCAAGGTCGCAGCCGCGCGACAAGGGCAGGTTGAGCGTCGCGCCGCGCCCGTCGCCGGCCCCGCATTCGTCGGCATGGCCCCAATAGAAGGGGAAATCGGTCGCCGGGTCGGCATGGATCGAGGCGAAGAAGATGTCGCCGCGGTCGTAGAAGATATCCTGCGTGCCGTTGCCGTGGTGATAGTCGATATCGAGGATCGCCACCGGCCCGTCGCCGCGCGCCGTCGCCTCCTCGGCAACGATCGCGGCGTTGTTGAGATAGCAATAGCCGCCGCAATAATCGGCGCCGGCATGGTGGCCGGGCGGGCGGCACAGGGCGAAGGCGCGGCTGGAGTTCTGCGCCAGCATGTCGTCGAGCGCGGTCAGCGCGGTCTGCGCCGACCAATAGGCGCCCTGCCACGTGCCTTGCGCAATCGGCGTCGCGGCATCGAAGCTGAAGCGCCCGAGCGCGGCGTCGATGCGATCGAGCTTGAGCGGCCGCCGCCCGACCACCGGCCAGGCATAGCCGATCGCATCGCCCTCACGTCCCGCGGCCCGCCACTCGGCATGCGCCCGTTCGAGAAAACCAAGATACTCGCCGTCATGCACCGCGCTAATCGGCGCAATTCCGAAATCCCGCGCCGGGCTCGTTTCCCCCAGCGACGCGGCGATCGCATCGGCGCGCGCAGGCGTTTCGGCATAGTCGGACCAGCTGCCGTTATGCAGCTCGCGCGCCGGAGCATGCACCGTCTGGCGGGCATCGAAAATACGGATCATCGCCGGTTTCGTCGATCATGTTTCCCGGGGCGCATCACTCCCCCGGCAGGCTCCGCCATCGGGCCAGCCGGTCCAGCCGGGGCCGCGCACGACCCGGCCCGGCCTCGCGCCCGTATGCTCGCCGCCGTCCAACACCTGCACGCCATTGACCAAGACGTCGCGCATGCCAGTCGCATATTGGTGGGGTTCCTCGAATGTCGCATGGTCCGTGATGGTGTCGGGATCGAATATGACGATGTCGGCATAGTTGCCGGCGGCCAGGCTACCGCGGTCGCGAATGCCGAGATTGGCGGCCGGCTGCGAGGTCAGCTTGCGGATCGCCTCGGCAAGGCTCAGCGCGCCTTCCTCGCGGACATAGCGGCCGAGCAGCCGGGCGAAATTGCCATAGGCGCGCGGATGCGGATTGCTTTCGAGGAACACGCCCTCGGTCGCCGGCGCCCCGGCATCCGAACCGAAGCTCATCCAGGGCAGCGCGGTCTGTGCGCGGACATTGTCTTCGGACATCTGGAAGAAGACGGCGTCGACGCGGCTGTCATCCTCGATCACCAGATCGATCGCGGTTTCCTCGGCGCTCTGCCCGCGCATCGCGGCGACCTCGGCCAGCGTCTTGCCGGTCAGCACCCGCAGCTCGGGATTTTTGAAACCGACCAGCAGCACATTCTCCGCCCCTCCCGAGAGCAGCATCAGATTCTCCCAATCTTGCGGCGAGCGCATCTCCTCGATCACGCGCGCCCGGATTGCGGGATCGCGCAGCCTTTCCACCCAGGCATCGTGCCCGCCTTCCTGCACCCAGGGCGGCATCGTCGCGTTGAGCCCGGTCGAGCCTGCCGTGTAGGTGTACATATCGGTGGTGATCCTGAGACCCTCGGCGCGCGCCGCCTCGATCCGGTCGACGATCTCGGGCAGCCGGTGCCAATTGTCGCGCCCGGCGAGCTTGAGGTGATAGATCTCGGCCGGCAATCCGCCTTCGCGCGCGATCGCGATCAGCTCGTCGATCGCCTCGCCGATGGCGTGGCCTTCGGACCGCATGTGGCTGATATACATGCCGCCGCAGCGTCCGGCCTCTCCGGCCAGCGCGATCAGTTCAGGCGTTTCGGCATAACTTGCCGGGGCATAGATCAGCGACGATCCGATGCCGAGCGCGCCTTGCTCCATCGCATCGCGGACCAGCGCGCGCATCCGGCCAAGCTGCTCGGGCGACGGGTCGACATCGAACGCGCCGAGCTCGTGGATGCGCACCGTTGTTGCGCCGACGAAGCTGGCGACATTGGGCGAGACGCCGCGCGCCTCGAGAAATTCGAGATACTCGCCGAGCGTGGTCCAGGGGATGTCGAAGCGGATGTCGCCCTGCTGCGAGAGTTCCTCTGCCCGCATTGCCTCGGTCAGCGGCCCCATCGACCATCCCTCGCCGAACACCTCGAGCGTCACGCCCTGCTTGATGTCGGACATGGCGCGGCCATCCTCGATCAGCGATTCGGTCGCCCAGCTCAGCATGTTGATGAAGCCCGGCGCGACGGCCATGCCGGCGGCGTCGAGCTCGCGCTCGGCGGTTCCCTCGACATCGCCGACCGCGACGATCCGGTCATTCTCGACCGCGACATCGCCGACATAGGGTTCGCCGCCCGATCCGTCGTATATCGCGCCGCCCCTGATCACGAGGTCGTAGGTAGGCGGTTCCGTTGCCGGAGCGGCGCAACCCGAAAGCCAGAGACCGAGCAATCCCGCTATCCAGATCCGTGCGATGCTCATTGCCGGCCCCCTTCGCCTGATCGATGTCTACCGAACCTATTCGCCCTGCGCGGTGATCAGATCAAGGGGAGGGGGTGGATCGGGGC
>JAIVHR010000228.1 GCA_020200935.1 Sphingomonadales bacterium | reverse complement strand
CACGGGCGGCTAGCGACCGGGGAGCGCATCGTCTTCGTCGGCACGGCGTCGGCGCATCGCGAGGCGGCGATCGCGGCGATGCATTTCATCATCGATCGACTCAAGACCGACGCGCCCTTCTGGAAATGCGAGGAGTACGCCGACGGTCGGCGCGAATGGGTGGCGGCACGCAGCGAGGACGATCGGACGAGGCAACGCTGGGAAGAGTGAGCCTGGCGGCCCGTCAGACGCACACAGAAAAGGGGCGCCGCAACGGGCGCCCCTCCTCGTAGCCGACCCACACCGGATTATTCGGTGCCGGTCGTCTCGGCGGCCGGTTCGGCTGGAGCGGCGGCCTCCGGCGCTTCGAAATCGGGGATCACGAGCCCGTTGATCAGATGCACCATGCCGTTCGACTGTTCGAGATTCTCTGTCGTGACATAGGCCTGGCCGCCGGCCGCGTCGCTGATGAGGATCGCGTCGTTGACCAGCTGGATGGTGAGCGGCTGGCCGGCAACCGTCTGCAGCGTCACTTCGCCGCCCGCGCCCTCGACCCGCGACACCAGCGTGCGCGCGTCATAGCTGCCCGGGACGACATGGTAGCTGATGAGCTGGCGCAGCTGCTCGCGCGCCGCATCCTCCATCAGCGCCTCGAGCGTTTCCGCCGGCAATAGCGCAAAAGCATCGTTGGTCGGCGCAAAGACGGTGTAAGGCCCCGGGCCGCCGAGCGTTTCGACAAGCTCGGCCTGCCGGAGCGCGGAGACGAGCGTCGACAGCTCGGCCGTCGCCATCGCGGCTTCGACGATGGTGGTTGTGGCTTCGGCTTCGGTCTCGGACGCCGTGGTATCGGCGGCTTCGTTTTCGGCTGCGTCTTGGGCGAAGGCCGCCTGGCTCACAAACGCCGCTGCGGCGACAACACCGGTCTTCAACAAATTCTTCCTATTCAACAATTTGGCTCTCCTTAATTCGATTAAGCAACAAAAATGGCCCGTCCAACGAACTGAACGCGCCTTTCGATGTATCTTCCCCTTGGGGTCCATAATCGCCGCTGTTGACGCGAGCGTCAAGGGTGGGCGGCGGACTTCAATTCCCGGGCGAGCAGCCGGAAATCCTTTTCGCGCGGGCTGTTCTTGCGCCAGACCAGCGCAATCGTCCGCGCCGGATGGTCGGCATCGAGCGGCCGGGCGACGACACCCGTATGGTCGAGAATGCCGGCGTCGATCGCCATTTCTGGCAGCATCGTCATGCCGAGGCCGTTATCGACCATCTGCACGAGCGTGTGGAGCGAGGTGCCCATCATCCGCGCCTCGGCCCGGAGTTCGGGCCGGTTGCAGGCGGCGAGCGCATGGTCCTTGAGGCAATGGCCGTCCTCGAGCAGCAGCAGCTGGCCCTCGTCGATCATGTCGGGCGTCACATGCTTGGGCGGGTTGGGCGGATGGCCCTCGGGGAAGGCGACGAACAGCCGGTCGTCGAACAATTCTGCGGTATCGACCTCGCCGCAGCGATAGGGCAGCGCGAGCAGCACGCAATCGAGCTGGCCGCGCTGCAGCGATTCGCAGGCCGCCGGGCTCGTCTCCTCGCGCAGGAAGAGCTTGAGGTCGGGCCAGTCCTCGCGCAGCCTGGGCAGCATCCGCGGCAGCAGGAAGGGGGCGATCGTCGGGATGACGCCCATCCGCATCTCGCCCGACAGCGGCTTGCCGGCGGCGCGCGCCATCTCGGCAAGCTCCTCGGCCTCGCGCAACACGATCTGCGCCTTGTCGGCGATGCGCTGGCCGAGCGCGGTGAAGCGGACGACGCGGCGGGTGCGCTCGACCAGGGTCAGGCCGAGCAGCGATTCCAGTTCGCGCAGCCCAGACGAGAGGGTCGACTGGGTGACGAAGCAGCTCTCGGCGGCCCTGCCGAAATGCTCGTGATCGCGCAAAGCGACCAGATATTGGAGCTGTTTGAGGGTCGGGAGGTAGCTGGTCACTGATCGAACCCGTCACTTATCTGCAAGATTTTGACGAGTTCTACCACTCGAACCCGGGCCTGCCAATCGCTCAGTCGAGCGCCATGAACACGCCATAGCCGCTGGTTATCGTGAGCACGATGCCGACCAGGATCAGCATCGGTTTGGTCGGTATGCGCTTGGCCATCAGCGCGCCGAAGGGCGCCGCGAGCACGCCGCCGATCAGCAGCCCGAGCACCGGCCCGGCGAAATCCTGAAAGCCGAGATTGGCGATGAAGGTCGCCGAGATGGTCAGCGTCAGGAAGAATTCGACGGTGCTGACGGTGCCGATCACCTTGCGCGGCTCGACGCCCTGGACGAGCAGGTTCGATGTCACCACCGGCCCCCAGCCGCCGCCGCCCGCGGCATCGAGGAAACCGCCGATCAGCCCCAGCGGTTCGACCACCTTGGGCTTCCGGTGGGTGGGCGGATAGAGGATGCCGCGGACCAGCAGATAGATGCCGATCAGCACGAGATAGCCGAGCACGAAGGGGCGGACGACCGAACCGTCGATATTGCTGATGAGATAGGCGCCCGCCGCGCCGCCGATCATGCCCGGGACGAGCAGCCGGAGAAACAGCCCGCGATCGACATTGCCATGCAGCAGGTGGCTCGTCGCCGATACCGCCGTCGTCACGCATTCGACGAGATGCACCTTGGCCGACGCGCGTGCCGGCGAGATGCCGAGCACCCCGACGAGGAAGGTGTTGGTGATCACGCCGAACGCCATGCCGAGCGCGCCGTCCACGGCCTGGGCGGCGAATCCGATGGCGATGAAGGGAAGCAACGCAGACAGATCCAACCGGATGGGTCTCCGCGGCCGCCGTTACGGGCGAGCGGCCTTGGCGCGTATTTGCCGCTGAAATTTCGCTTGTGCAATCGATTCTTGCGCGGAAGCCTTTACGGCTCTGGATCAGGGGTTTGGCAAGCGCGCGCCGGAGCGCTACATAGGTTGTCGATTGCCACCGAGGCGGAGGTGAGAATGGCGGGACGGCTCGGCGCCTATCTCGATTCGATAAAGCGGCGCGATCCGGCGGCGCGATCGCGGCTGGAGATATTGCTCTATCCGGGCGTCTGGGCGGTGATCTGGCACCGGCTGGCGCACGGCCTCTATCGCGCGCGGCTGCATTTCCTCGCCCGGATGGTCAACCATTTCGCGCGCTTCCTGACCGCGATCGACATCCACCCCGGCGCGAGGATCGGCCGCCGGTTGTTCATCGATCACGGCTTCAGCGTGATCGGCGAGACCGCCGAGATCGGCGACAATGTGACGATCTATCAATGCGTCACGCTGGGCGGCACCAACCCCGCCGACGGCGTGCCGGGCAAGCGCCATCCGACGATCGGGGACGACGTCATCATCGGCTCGGGCGCGCAGGTGCTCGGACCGGTCACGGTCGGCAAGGGTGCGCGGATCGGCGCCAATGCGGTGGTCACCAAGGATGTGCCCGAGGGCGCGGTGATGATCGGCATCCCGGCCCGCTCGACCTTGATGGAGGCCGAAGACAAGCCGGCCGGCTTCGTCCCCTACGGCACGCCGTGCAGCGAGATGTTCGATCCCTCGACCCAGCGGCTCGAGCTGATGCGTTGCGAGCTCGAGGCGATGCGCAAGCAGATCGACGCGCTGATCGCAGAGCGCGACGGGGCCGGCGCATCCAGCGCCACCGGCGACACCGGAGACCGGCCGGCCGAGGAGAGCGACTGCGCCTGATGGGCGTCGTCACCCCCCTCCCGCGCTCGGCCCCGGGCCAGACCGGCTTCACCCGGCGCGAACTCGAACGGATCCTCGATCTCTACGGCCGGATGGTCGCCGCCGGCCATTGGCGCGATTATGCGATGAGCTTCGAGCGCGATTATGCGAGCTTCTCGGCCTTCCGCCGCGCCGCCGAACGCCCCGAAATCCGGGTCGAGAAACGCCCCGCGCTGCATAGCCGGCAGGGCATGTGGGCGCTGATCGGCGAGCAGGGCCAGCTGCTCAAGCGCGGCCACGAGCTCGGCCCGGTGCTCGCCCCGGTCGAGCGGCGGCTGGTCAAGCTGGTCGGGGGGTAGGCACGGAAATCCTCCCCGTCGCGCAGCGATGGGGAGGGGGACCACCCGCAGGGTGG
>JAIVHR010000227.1 GCA_020200935.1 Sphingomonadales bacterium | reverse complement strand
TTTCTGGACCGCGCTGCCCGCCGCCCTCGCCGCGCGCCGGCTCGGCCTTCCCTTCGTCTATGAAGTGCGCAGCTTCTGGTCGGTGACCCGCGAAGCCGAAGAGCCCGGTTTCCGGAGGTTGCCGCAGGCGCGGCGCGACGATCTGCTCGAACAGCTGACCCTGGCGCTGGCCGATCGGGTGCTGGCACTCAATTCGGCGATGGCCGGACAGCTGGCGGAATTCGGCGTCGATCCGGCGCGGGTCAGAATCGTCCCCAATTGCGTCGATACCGACCGCTTTTGTCCCGGCCCGCGCGATCCGGCGCTCACCGAACGATACGGCATCGCGCCCGAGGATATCGCGATCGGCTATATCGGCGCGATGCGCGAATATGAGGGGCTCGATCTGCTGATCGAGGCCGCGGGCGGACTGGCTCCCGATTATCCGCGGCTCAAGCTGCTGATCTTCGGCGCCGATCCGGCGCTCGCCCAAACGCCGGGAACGGTCGAGCATGCGCTCGCCGCGCGGATCGAGGCGAGCGGCTGCGCGGCCATCCGCCTGCTGCCCCTGGTGCCGCCCGATATCGTCCCCGCCCTCTATCGCAGCTTCGATATCTGCGCCTATCCGCGCCGCGGCTTCGAGGTCACCGAGCTCGTCCCGCCGCTCAAGCCGCTCGAGGCAATGGCAAGCGGCAGGCCGGTGGTGATCTCCGATGTCGGCGGGATGCGCGATCTCGTCACCCACGAGCGCACCGGGCTGGTCTGCGCGAAGGATGACGCCAAGTCGCTGGCGGCGATGCTGACGCGGCTGCTCGAGGACCGGGAGTTGCGCGAGCGGCTCGGCGAAGCGGGGCGTAGATTCGTCTCCTCCGAGCGCAGCTGGAGCGATGCCGCCGCGACGGTCGAGGGCGTCTATGCCGGACTGGGCGGGGCCGAGCGCTACACCGGCGAACGCTCTCCGGCCGAGTTGCTCGACGCCCTGTTCGGGGCGGGAGCCGAGCGATGAGCGACACGCCCGAGGAGATGCGCAAGCAGATGATCGGCGGGGATTTCGACCCCAGGGGTTTCATCGAGCTGATGGCGAGCCACAGCCATGGCGGGCTGATCGGCACGCGCTATCTCGACCATGGCGACGACTGGGCCGAACTCGCGATCGATTACGATGAAAAGCTGGTCGGCGACCCGGCGACGGGCATCCTCGCTTCGGGGCCGGTGGTCAGCCTCGTCGATACGGCCTCGGGCATGGCGATCTGGCTCAAATCGCAGAAATTCGTCGAGATCGTCACCATCGACCTGCGCGTCGATTATCTGCGGCCGGCAAAGGTCGGCAACAGCGTCTGCGCGCGGATGCAATGCTATCGCGCGACGCGCAACATCGCCTTCGTGCGCGGCCAGGCGCATGACGGCGATGCCGAGGATCCGATCGCCCAGGCCGCCGGCACCTTCATGTTCATGCGGCCGGCATGAGCGTCCTGCTGCCGCCCTATGCCGAAGCGCTCGGCGTCGTCGCCGAGCGCGACGATAACGGCCGGCTGGTGCTGGCGATGGATTTCGCCGCCCATGTACGCGGCCGCCCCGGCTTCCTCCATGGCGGCGCGATCGCCGGATTGCTCGAGCTCGCCGCCATCGCCACCGTGCAGGATCGGCTCGGCAGCGACGACCGGCCGCGCTTCAAGCCGATCACCGTGACCACCGATTTCATGCGCGGCGGCCGCGACAAGCGCACTTACGCCGCCGCCGTCATCTCGCGGCTCGGCAGCCGGCTCGCCAATGTCGAAAGCTTCGCCTGGCAGGAGAGCGAGGACACGCCGATCGCCGCGGCGCGGCTGAATTTCCTGCTGGCGCGCGCGACGGGCTCTCCGAACCGTTAGGGCTAAGCTTGTCGAAGCCCGTTTCTCCGACTGTGAAACGCCCTTCGACAGGCTCAGGGCTAGCGGGCCTTTTTCAGTCGCTCTTCGCCTGGATCGCGCGCCACCAGGCGGCATTGTCGAGATACCAGCGAACGGTTTCGTCGAGCGCGGCGGCGAAGTCGCGCTGCGGCGCATAGCCGAGTTCGTCGGTGATCTTCGCGCAATCGATCGCATAGCGGCGGTCGTGTCCGGGCCGGTCGGTGACGTGGGTCTTGAGCGAGACCGAGGCATCGCCATTGGCGGCGGGCGCCTCGGGAAAGGCCTCGCATAGACCAGGGTCGGCGGCGAAAGCCTCGTCGACCGCGCGGCAGATTTCCTCGATCACCCCGAGGTTGGGCAGCTCGGCGCCGCCGCCGACATTATAGACCTCGCCGGCGCGGCCCTGTTCGAGCACCAGCGCGATCGCCCGGCAATGATCCTCGACATGCAGCCAGTCGCGCCTTTGCTGTCCGTCGCCATAGATCGGCAGGTTCCGGCCATGCAGCGCGTTGATGATGAAGAGCGGGATCAGCTTTTCGGGATATTGGAACGGGCCGTAATTGTTCGAACAATTCGAGGTCGTGACGTCGAGGCCGTAGGTGTGGTGATAGGCGCGCACCAGATGGTCCGACCCCGCCTTGGAGGCCGAATAGGGCGAATTGGGCGCATAGGGCGTGGTCTCGCTGAAGCCCGGATCCTCGGGGCCGAGCGTGCCATAGACTTCGTCGGTCGAGACATGGTGGAAGCGGTGCGGCCTGCCGTCGCCGTCATCGAGCCAGGCCTGTTTGGCCGCCTTGAGCAGCGACAGCGTGCCGACGACGTTGGTGTCGACGAAGGCGTCGGGGCCGTGGATCGAACGGTCGACATGGCTCTCGGCGGCGAAATGGACGATGCGGTCGATGCCGCGCCCGGTCAGCAGGTCGAGCACGCGATCATAGTCTCGGATGTCGCCGACGATCAGCTCGGCGCCCTCGACGCCGTCGAGGCTCTCGCGGTTGCCGGCATAGGTCAGCGCGTCGAGCACGACGATCTCGTCATCCGGCGCATGATCGCGCCAATAGCGGACGAAATTGGCGCCGATGAAACCCGCGCCGCCGGTGATCAGGATCGCCGTCATGAAAGTGCTTTCTTCTTGGCCAGCATCTTGCGCAGTTCGGCGCGCCAGTGATCGGGGGTGCCGGTCAGCGCCCAAGTCGCGCTTTTGTCGAGCACGCTGTAAGCGGGGCGCGCGGCGGGCGTCGGATAATCCTCGGTGCGGATCGGACGGACTCTGCAGCCGCCATGGAGGCCGAGCGCCCTGCCCTCCTCCTCGATCGCGACGGCGAAATCGTACCAGCCGGCGACCCCGGCATCGGTGAAATGGTGAATGCCGCTCGCCCCGGCGCGGGCCAGCGCCCAGAGCGCGCGGGCGAGGCTCGCGGCATGGGTCGGGGTGCCGATCTGGTCGGCGACGACGCCGAGCTCGTCGCGCTCGGCCATCAGACGCAGCATCGTGTTGACGAAATTGCCGCCCTCGGCCGCATAGACCCAGGCCGTGCGGACGATCGCCGCCTCGGGGAAGGCCGACTGCACCGCCCGCTCGCCGGCAAGCTTGCTCTCGCCATAGACGCTCGCCGGGCCGGTCGGGTCGCTGGGTTGATAGGGCGAGCCCTTCTCGCCATCGAAAACGAAGTCGGTCGAGACGTGGAGCAGCCGGGCGCCCGCCGCCTTGCAGGCCGCGGCGATATGGCCGGGCGCCGCGCCGTTAATCCGCATCGCCTCCTCGGGCGTCTCCTCCTGCGCATCGACCGCGGTCAGCGCCGCCGCGTTGAAGACGATGTCGGGCGCATGACGGCGGAGCGCCTCGGCGACCTCCGCGGCATCGCCGATATCGCAATCGTCATGCGACAGCCCGACCGTCTCCTCGCCCGGCCCGGCCGCCGCCGCGAGCGCCCGGCCGAGCTGGCCACCGCCGCCGA
Source organism: Sphingomonadales bacterium (assembly GCA_020200935.1). Lineage (GTDB taxonomy): Bacteria > Pseudomonadota > Alphaproteobacteria > Sphingomonadales > Sphingomonadaceae > Parasphingopyxis. The sequence continues at coordinate 249 of JAIVHR010000227.1, read as the reverse complement.
AGATCAGCGCCTTCATGCGTAGGTCTCGGCCCTGGCGAGCGGCAGCCCGGCGGCATCCTTGGGCGACAATTCGGGCGTTTGTCCGGCATCGAGCGGCCAGTCGATGCCGATATCGGGATCGTCCCAGCGGATATAGCGCTCATGCTCGGGCGCGTAATAATCGGAGCATTTATAGAGGAAATCGGTGTCGTCCTCCAAGGTCAGGAAACCGTGGCCGAAGCCCGGCGGCACCCAGAGCATGCGCTTGTT
>JAIVHR010000059.1 GCA_020200935.1 Sphingomonadales bacterium | reverse complement strand
GTCTTGTCCCAGCGCGGCGGCGCACCGCGCTTCGCCAGCAGAAAAGCGGTCACCGCCCGCCGCGCCGCCATGATCGCGATGATATTGGAGATCAGCGCGCGCGGGATGGCGAGCAGGCCCTCGGTCGGGCCATAGAGCCGGCTGGCGAAAAATGCCCGCATGGCGAGCCGCCAGCCGAGCAGCAGTGCGTTGGCGATCAGCAGCGTCGCGAGCATCGGCCCGACCGGCGCGAGCGAAAGCGGGCTGGCGGCGGCGACGATGGCGAGGAAGGCGCCAAGCAGCAGCGCGGCATAGGCCGCGCTGAGGATCAGCGCCGCGAGCACGGCGCGGCGGTCGCGCAGCCGCATCCAGCGCTCGGCGAGCCCGCCCTGCCAGCCAAGCCGCTCCCATCCCGAAAGCGCGATGCCCGTGATCCAGCGCGTCTTCTGCCGCACCGCGGCGCCGAGATGTTCGGGGAAATGGGCGCGGACCGCGATCGGGGGCTCGCCGCCGCGCGGCGAGATCGCGGCGAAGCTGCCGGTCGCGCCCGAGCCGGCGAGCCGCAGCCCGAGCTCGTAATCCTCGGTCAGACTGTCGGCATCGAACGGTCCGTCGCGGCGCTCCGCGGCGATGCGGGCGAGCGTCTCGCGACGGATCGCGCAGCCGACCCCGGCCGACGGCACGCCGGCATCGAGCGCATCGCGCACCGCCAGGTCCTTGCCGTGGGCTTCGGCGAATTCGTCGCCATAATGGCCGGCGATCCAGCGCCGCCCGCTGTCGATCAGCGGCACGACCGGGATCTGGACGAGATCATGCTCCTCGATCAGCCGATCGAACAGCCGCGCCTCGTCCGGGTGGACGACATCCTCGGCATCGTGCAGCACGACCGCCTTGAAACGCCGCCCGGTGCGTTGCTCCTCCTCGCGCATCCGGAGCCAGATGGCGTTGAGGCAATCGGCCTTGGTGGTCGGGCCCCGGCGCGGGCAGATGGCGATCCTGACGCGCTCGTCCCGCGCGGCGGCATCGGCGATCCGGGCGATCGTCTCATGGTCGTTCGGATAGCCGCCGACGAACAGCGTCACATCGTCTCGGGCGAAGGCGCACAGTGTGTGGCGCAGCATCGGTCCGATAACCTCGGCCTCATCCCAGGCCGGAATGAAGAGCGCGAGCTTGCCCGGCCGCCGCGCCGGCCCGAGCATCGCCAGGCTGCGTCGCGGCGGCCGTTTCCCCGCCAGCCACAAGAGATCGACGAGCAGATCGTCGAGCCCGCCAAGCAGGATTCCGACGGCGGCGAACAAGGCCAGTTCGCGCGCCGCATATTCGGCAACCGAAAAGAGTGTCTCTGCCCCCAAAAACCCCTCCGAATCGGTCGGTAACTCACTCCAATCAGGATATAAAGCGCTATGATCATGCCATTTTGGGATCAATCTGCGCCCGCTTTGCAATTGCTTCGCAAGCCGATAGAGGCGGTGTCACCGGATGAAGGGAGAAAGCATGGCCGAGCGTACCGGCGTACGATCCGCGTTGAGAGCGTTCCTGCGCAGCGAAGCGGCGGGCGGCATCGTGTTGATGGTCGTCGCGGTGCTGGCGATGATCGTCGCCAATACGGGGCTCTACGAGACCTACCACCATTTCCTCGAGGATCCGATCAGCCCGCCCTTGCCCGGCACCGACGTGCCGATGAACCTCCATCTGTGGATCAATGACGGGCTGATGGCGATATTCTTCCTTTTCGTCGGGCTCGAGATCAAACGCGAATTCGCCGACGGGCGGCTGGCGACCTGGGAGCGGCGGCGGTTGCCCATGCTCGCCGCGGCGGCGGGCATGGTGGTGCCGGCGGCGATCTATCTCTGGGTGGTGTCGGGCCATCCGGCGAGCGACACGCTGACCAATGGCTGGGCGATCCCGGCGGCGACCGATATCGCCTTCGCGATCGGCGTGCTGGCGCTGCTCGGCAAGCGGGCGCCGACCTCGCTCAAGCTGTTCCTCGTCACCGTCGCGATCGTCGACGATATGGGCGCGGTGGCGATCATTGCATTGGTCTATACGGCCGATCTCAACAGCGTCGCGCTGCTCGGCGCGGCGGTCGTGCTGGGCGCCATGTACTGGCTCAACCGCGCGCGGGTCTTCGCGATCTGGCCCTATATGCTGCTCGCTTTGGTGCTCTGGTATCTGGTCTTCCTGTCGGGCGTCCATGCGACGATCGCCGGCGTGCTGGCGGCGATGATGATCCCGCTGCGCCGCACCCCCGGCGCGCCCGATGCCAAGGATTCACCGCTCCACCGGCTCGAGCACGGGCTCGACTTTCCGGTCGCCTTCATCATCGTCCCGCTGTTCGGCTTCGCCAATGCCGGAGTGCCGATCGGCGCGCTCGGCATCGAGCAGATTTTCGCGCCGCTGCCGGTCGGCATCGCCGCGGGGCTGTTCTTCGGCAAGCAGATCGGCATTTTCGGCAGCGTCTGGCTGGCGGTAAAGATGGGCTTCGCCGGCAAGCTGCGCGGTGCGACCTGGCTGCAGATCTACGGCACGTCGCTTCTCTGCGGCATCGGCTTCACGATGAGCCTGTTCATTGGCGCGCTCGCCTTCCCCGGCAACCAGCTACTGATCGAGGAACCGCCCCCGCCGTGCCCCGACGTCCCAAGCCCCAAGTTAAGGGTTGAGCCCGCCATCGTCTTGCTGTATTAGTGAAGCAAGACACATAGGAGAGTGACATGCGATTGACGGCAGTGGTGATTGCGGCGGCGGCGATGGTGGCCGGATGCAACGGCGTTTCCGATTGGGGCAACCAGGAGCGCGAATTGAGCGGCGAGACCGGATCGCGCGACATCGCGCTCGAGGGTTTCGAAAAGGTCAATCTGCGCGGCCCCGATCATGTCGTGGTCACCGCCGGCGACGAATTCTCGATCCGCGCCGAGGGCGACGAGGCGATCCTCGATACGCTCGAATTCGAGGTCCGCGACGGTGCGCTGCGGGTCAAACGCGAGAATAACAGCTGGTTCGGCCGTGGTCCCGACGGGGTCGCGACGATCCATGTCACCATGCCGTCGATCCGCGGCGCCTCGATCGCCGGATCGGGCAACATGACCATCGACCGCGCCGAAGCGCCCGAATTCTCGGTCAATATCGCCGGATCGGGCGATCTCGAGATCGTCGCGCTCGCCACCGGCCGGACGAATATCGACATCGCCGGTTCGGGCGGCTTCACCGCGGCCGGCATCTCGACCGCGATCGAACTCAACATCGCCGGATCGGGCGATGTCGATATCGGCGAGCTCCAGGCCGAGACGATGGAGGTCGAGATCGCCGGATCGGGCGATGTCCAGGCCTACGTCACCGGTGAGGTCGATGCGTCCATGGTCGGATCGGGCGATGTCCGCGTCCGTGGCGGCGCGGAATGCCGGTCGAGTTCGATGGGGTCGGGCGACCTTACCTGCGCTCGAAGCGCACTTCAGCATCTTCGCCGATCCCTTCGAAGGCGAGCAGACGCGCCGGCTCGATTGCCGCCACCCGGCCCGGCATTTTGATCCCGCCGCGCATTTCGGCATGAGCCTCGGGCAATCGTTCGTGCGATAGCCGGTCATGGTCGAAAGCCATGGTGAATTCGTCGCCCGGCGCATGGCCCATCGTCCCGCCGCAAAACCATTCGCCGCGCTTGCCGGGATCGACGAGATAGGCCCAGACGCGCTCGATCGGACCCGGCAGGTCGCGTACGAAACGCAGCGCGCCGCTTTCGAGCTGGGTGCCGAATTCCTCCTTCATATCAGTCCTCCTGGTCCAGCATCGCAGCCAGCCGGTCGAGCCGGGCGTTCCAGATCGTTCGCATGTCCGAAATCCAGCCTTCCATCGCCGCAAGACCCTCCGGGTCGAGGCTGTAGATCCTCTGCTGGCCGCGCTTCTCGACCCGCACGAGCCCGTTCTCGCGCAGCACCTTGAGATGTTGCGAGATCGCCGGCGGCGTCACCGGGAAGGCCTCGGCAATCTCGCCGGCGGCGCGCTCGCGCTCGGCGAGCATCGCGACGATTTCGCGCCGCGTCGGATCGGCCAGGGCATCGAATCGGTCCACGCGCTCATGATTCATTCTCCACTTAATTAAGTCAACTCTTATATCAGATGGAAGGCCGATCCGCATGGCCTGTCGGCGGAGCGGCTGCTATCCGGGCCAAATGGGATTGTGGGATCGATATGCCGTACCCCGGCTGATCGGCTTTGCCTGCGCGCAAAAGCCGGTGATGGAGCGCCGCCGGCATGTCGTGCCGCGCGCCAAAGGACTGGTGCTCGAGCTCGGCGCCGGCGGCGGGATCAATTTTCCGCTCTATGATCCGTGCCGGGTGACGCGCGTCGAAGGCGTCGATCCGTCTCCGGGGCTGTTGGGCCGCGCCCGCGAGGCGGCCAAGGCCGAGGGTATCGATTTCGACATGCGCGAGGGCGTCGCCGAGGCGCTGCCTTTCGACCACGATCGCTTCGATACAGTGCTGGTCACCTTCACCCTCTGTTCGGTGCAGGACCAGATGCAATCGCTCGCCGAGGCGCGGCGGGTGCTCAAGCCCGGCGGGCAGCTGCTGTTCCTCGAACATGGCGCCGCGCCCGACCCCGGACCGGCCCAATGGCAACGGCGCATCGAGCCGGTCTGGAAGCCGATCGCCGGTGGGTGTCACCTGACCCGCCCGATCGCCGGCGCGATCGCTCAGGCCGGGTTCACCATCGCCGAGCAAGATCAGGGCTATATGCGAAAGACACCGAAATTCATGGGATGGACCGAATGGGGCGTTGCACACATCTGATTTTGCCGGCGCTCGGGCTTGCTCTGATCGCCGCGCCGGCCGGCGCCGAGCAGCGCAGCTTTACCGTGACGAGCTTCGAGCGGATCATCGTCTCGGGTCCGTTTACCGTGCAGGTGACGACGGGCGGCGGCTCCTCGGCGCGCGCCGAGGGCGACTATCAAGCGATCAACCGCATCTCGCTGCAGGTCACCGGCCAAACGCTCACCGTCCGCCGCAACAGCTCGACGAGCTGGGGCGGGCCCCGGGGCGACGGCAGCGGCGGCAGCGCGGTGCTTTATCTCAGCACCAACGAGATCGATCAGGCGACGCTGATCGGCGACGGCGATGTCGAGATCGACCGGCTCGCCGGCCAGCGCATGATCGCGACGCTCGGCGGCAACGGCCGGTTGGCGATCGGGCGGATCGAAGGCGAGGAGGCGACGCTCAACGTCACCGGCGCCGGCATGCTCGAAGCGGGCGGCGAGGCCGACAGCGTCCGGATCACCGTGCAGGGCGCGGGCTCGGTCGTCGCGCCGGGCCTCACCGTCAACCGCGCACGGGTTAATCTGAGCGGTCCCGGCCTGGTCGAGCTGACCGCCGAACGCGAGGCCGAGATCATCGCCTCGGGGAGGGGCAGCGTCCGCATCCATGGCGACGCCGCCTGCACCGACCGCAGCGTCGGCGCCGGCGACATCGTCTGCGACGGCTTCGCCGCCCGGCGCTAGATTAGCGCCAGCCGGGCGAGCTCGTTGAGCATCCGCGGCGGCATTTCGGCGAGCACCTCGGCTCCGCTCCCGAAATCGGCGGGCGCATCCTCGCCGGTCAGATAGCGCCAGCCCTGATGGGCGCGCTTGGTCTGCGTCCGCACCGGCACGATACGCGCATCGAGATCAATCCGGCAGCGGCCGTCATCGGCTTCGCCGAAGCCGAGAATGCGCTGGCGTACCACCAGCCGGTGTTTGATGATCCAGTAGAGCGAGCCGCCGATCAGTTCCTCGTGCCGCGTGGGCCGATAGCGGGTGACGATCGCCACCTTGCCGTTCTCGGCACGCCCCGCCTGGCGCCGGCGCAGCGCGTCGACCGTGCGGCAGCCCGCCGCGACCTTGGTCATGTGAAGCGCCGCCGTCATGGGCCAGATGTCGGGGCCCCGATCGAACAGATCAAGCGGTTGGTCGATACCAGGCCCTCATGACCTTGCCTCTGCCCGCCCCGACCGGGCATCGCAGGGTTGCAGGGGCGTGGAGCATCGGGAGCTTTTCTATGCGTGCATTCATTTCACTGACGCTAACGCTTGGCCTTGGGGCCGTGCCGGCGGCGCTGCCCGCACAGACCGCCGGCCAAGAGGGCGACGAGATCGTCGTCACCGGCCCGCCGACGAGTGCCGAGGCGATCCCGAACTTCGTCGAGTCGGTCGGGGCGCGCACCGTCGAGGGCCATGTCGCGCGCTGGAACTCGGCGGTCTGTCCGCAGGTCACCGGGCTCAGGGAAGAACTCAACAACTATATCGCCCAGACCGTGACGGCGATCGCCGATGCGGTCGGCGCCCGCGCGGGCGGCGAGGGCTGCGACCCCAATCTGGTCGTCGTCTTCATGGCCCAGCCCTCCCAATTCGTCCAAACCCTCCGCGAACAGCGGCCGGCGCATCTCGCCACGCTCGATCTGCGCGAAAGGGAGGCGATCGCCTCGAGCGGCGCACCCGCCCGCAGCTGGGCGGTCAGCGAATTGCGCACCCGCGACGGCCGGTTGGTAAGACAGCTCGGCTCGCCGACGCTCGACACCAATTTCGAGCAGGGCGGATCGCGCGGCGTGGCGAGCCGGATCTCGAACGAACTTCGCGCGGATTTCTCGACCGTCTATCTGCTGATCGATCTCGATCAGCTCGCTGGGGTGACGATGCAGCAACTCTCGGCCTTCGCCGCGATGACGGCGCTGACCGCGGCCGGCGTCGACGAGCCGATCAGCCCGGCGCGGACGATCCTCAATCTGTTCCACCAACGCGATGCCGCGCCGGCCGACATCACCGATTGGGACATCGCCTATCTGCGCGGCCTCTATCGGGTCGATCCGGCCCAGCGCGCCGAACTCCAGCGCAGCGCGATCGCCGGCCATATGCGCGAGCTGCTGCAACCCGCGCCAGGCGATTGAGCCCGCAGCGCGGTGCGATAGGGGGCACTCCATGAGTTTCGCAATATTGCTTTCTGCTTTGGCACTTGCCGGCGCCGGACCGGCATCCGAAGGCGAAATTCTTGTCACCGGAGAACGACCGTCCGCCGAAGCCGTCCGCGATTTCATCCGCGATGTCGGCCGCGAGGCGCCGGGCGATCAGCTGGCGCGATGGGATCGAGCGGTCTGCCCCTATGTGACCGGCCTGCGCGATCCGCATAATGCCTATATCGCAGAGACGATCACCGCGCTCGCCCAGGCCGTCGGAGCCGAACCCGGCGGGGAGGGCTGCGCGGTCAACCTCGTGCTGATCGTGAATGCGGAGCCAGGCCTGCTGGTCGGCGCATTGCGGCAGCGTCATCCATGGATGTTCGATTCGCTCCAGCCGTCCGAGCGGCGGCGGCTCGAGGAGAGCAGCGCGCCGGCCCGCAGCTGGGGCGTGGTGACGCGTCGCGGGTCGGACGGCCGCATCCTGCAGCGCCAGGGCTTCGGCAAGAGCGGGCTAGGGGAGGCCCGGACCTTCGGCTTTCCGGACACCGAAATTCTCGCCGGCGTGCTGCCGTCCCGGATCGTCCGTTCGACCCGATCCGATCTCGGCGCGAGTTTCATCCTGCTCGACGCCGCCCGGCTGGAAGGGCTCAGCCTGCAGCAGATTTCAGGTTATGC
>JAIVHR010000226.1 GCA_020200935.1 Sphingomonadales bacterium | reverse complement strand
CCACCACTTCGTGGTCCCCCTCCCCCTGCGGGGGAGGATTTTCAGAGCTTCGCCGCCGCGCGCTTCGCTATCGCCAACCGCTCGGCGGCGAATTTTTCGAGACGCTTTTCGAGAGCCGCCCGGATCTCGGGCGATTCGGTCTTGGGCGAGCCGCCGTCGAAGGGCGGCGCCGGATCATATTCCATCGACAGCTGGATCGTCCGCGCGACCGCCTCGCCATGCAGCTCGGCCGCCAGGGTCAGCGCGAAATCGATGCCCGAGGTGACGCCGGCGCCGGTCACCCGGTCGCGGTCGATCACCACCCGTTCGGACACCGGCTCGACGCCGAACAAGGCGAGCTGATCGAGCCATTGCCAGTGGCAGGTCGCGCGATAGCCGGTCAGAAGCCCGGCCGCGGCGAGGATCAGCGACCCCGTGCAGACCGAGGTGACATATCGCGCCTCTTCGGCCTGGTGACGCAGGAAGGACAGCGTCTCGCCATCCTCCATCAGCACCCCCTGGCCGAAACCGCCCGGCACGAACAGGATATCGGCCTGCGGGCAATCGGTGAAAACGGCGCTGGGCAGGATCGTCAGCCCCGAAAAATCGCGCACCGGATCGCGCGTCTTCCAGACCAGATCGATCACCGTGCCGGGCATCCGCGCGAAGACCTCATACGGCCCGGTGAGATCGAGCTGGGTCATGTCGGGAAAGATGAGCATTGCGATATGCATGGGACGCCTCTCGTTGTCGATGCCAGGCGATCGGTCCATCGCCTCCGCACTTCGCGGATGGTGCTCCATCATGCGGCCATCGGCGCTATAGCAGATTCGCCGCCGCCCTTAGCCCCGGAGACGAAGTCCCGCGTCGAAAGCTAGAAGGTTCTGACGCGCTCGAGAATCCGCGCTTCCGCCGTTTCGAGCAGCCGTTCGGGATCGTCGTCGAACATCGCCAGGCAAAGCGTGGGATCGGTCGTGCGCAGCCGGTGATAGAGCCGGATTCCTTCGGCGATCTCGGCGCGCCAATACGGACAATGGGCGGTTTGCGGCGAGAGCTTGTCTTCTTCATAGACGACCGAGTCGGCATAGCATCCACCGCCGCAGATATAGCGCGCCCAACAGCTCTCGCAGTGCGGTCGCCGATCGACTTCGGCCGCTTCGGCGCGGCGGTAACGCTGGCGCATGGCATCGTCGATCCCCGTGGCGACGTGACCCAGCCGGTAATCTTCGAGCCCCAGATGGCGGAAGCAGGGATAGACCGCGCCGTCGGCCGCGACGCCGACATAGCTGCCCGCGACGCCGCAGAAGCGGGTGATCGGCTGCGGGAGCATCATCCGCCGGACCGTCTTCGCGAGCGGATGATAGTCGATCGGCCGCCCGCCGGCGCGCAGCGTCTCGTAGATCTCATCGGCGATCGCGCGCGTATCCTCGATGAAATCGTCGAGATCGCGTTCCACCAGATGCGCATCGCTGGTATCGTCGGCGCCCACCTTGATGGCATGCCAGTGGCGGATGCCGAGCGATTTGGCCCAGTCCCAGAGATCGCCGAGCCGCGTACCGGCGCAAAAGACGCTGTTGACCGTCACCCGATCGCCCATTGCATCGAGCAGGATCGCCAGCCCGCGCGCGACGCGCGGATAGGAGGCCCGGCCATTCGCCATCGGCCGATGCCGATCGTGGATCTCGGCCGGGCCGTCGCAGCTGACACGGATGTTGAACGGGTTGCCGGCGAAGAAATCGGCCACTTCCGGCGTTACGAGCGTGGCATTGGTGGTCAGTTCGAAGCCGATCTTCTGGCCGGCAGCCGCGGCGCGCGCGATCGCGCGTTCGGTCAGCCGGCGCAGTTGCTCGAACTCGATCACCGGCTCGCCCGAACCGAAATGGAAAACGATCTCGGCCGCGCCGGCGGCCTGTTCGAAGGCGAAATCGAGTGTCTGATCGAGCGTGCGTTCGGACATTTTGCCGATCCGCGAAAAGATCGGCTTCTCGAAACAATAGCTGCAGCCCATATTGCAGGCACCGGGAAGGTCGATCGAAATGTCGGTGATCTGCGGCGGCGGTGCATCCGCGGACTCGCATCTGCTTGGTTTGGGCAGGTGCGTGCGTAGCCCCTCCTCCTCGAGCCAGTCGTCGAGCTGGTTGTCGCCGCGCACCGGCGGCCATTCGGATAGGGCTGCGTTGAAGGCTTCGGGCAATTCGAAAAGATAGGTGCGTTCGAGATCGTAGACCAGCCTACCGCCGGCTCCGTCATCGAGCAGCTCCGCCTCGCGGAAGCGGGAAGAGGGGGTGCCGAGCCCCGGGTCAGGCATTGGCGCGGAGTTCGGCCGCGGGTTCGGTCGGCGCCAGCGCCTCGGCGTCGTCGAGCGCGCCATTTGCCCATTGGGCGATCTTCGGCGAAACGAGCGCGATCAGCTGCACAGGATTGGTCCGCGCGAAATGGCGGTAGACGATAATCGCCGCCTCGCTCTCGGCACGCAGCGAATCGCATTTCTCGTGGCCGAAGCGATCGACCATCGCCGAACAGCCGCCGCCGCACAATGTGCGGTTCCAGCATTGGCGGCAGACCGCCTGGCCATCGGCGCTGAACTTGCTGCGAAACGCCGCCACCTTCTCGGGATCGGGCCCGTCCTCGACGCTGCCCAGCACCGATTGCGGCCGCCCGACATGCAGTGCGCAGGGATAGAGCTCGCCATTCGACGAGACGCCGAACATCCGGTCCCCGGCCGGACAGAAAAAGTCACGACGCTTGTGGGTAAGGATCTGCAATATTTTCGAGGTCAGACGATAATCGAGCGGCTTTTTCGACCGTTCGATATGATCGATATAATGGTCCGCGAGATCGCGGATATCGTCGAGATAGTCGGCGAAGGCATCGTCGATAAGCGCCAGCGGATCGTCATCGGTCAGTCGCACGCGCTCGGCCTTGCACTGGCGCGCGCCGGTTTCGGCGAGTTTTTCGATCGCCTCGGCGAGGCTGTTGGCCTCGCGCACCACCGAGGATCCGATCAGATGGACCCCGGGGCGATCGACCAGCAGCTGCAGATTGCGCTGAACATCGGCGAAACTGCCCTTGCCGCTGAGATATTTGCGCAGCTCGTCATGCGTCTCTTCATCGCTGTCGATCGAATAATAGACGGTAAACCGATGGGCATCGAAAAAGTCCGCTATCTCGGGCGTAAGCAAGGTTCCGTTGGTGGTGATGTGATAGTCGGTCTCGGTGCCGGTGGCGCGGGCCTTGGCTTGCGCCTTTTCGACGATCTCGCGGATGGCCTTGAAATTGAGCAACGGCTCGCCGCCATAGAAATGATAGCCATAGATGCCGAGATCCGGGAAATTGGCATGGATGTGGTCGACGATCGTCGCCGCCCGGGTAAGCGGCATTTTGGGAATCGGGACCTCGCTATAGTCGAAATGGCCTTTATTCACATAGCAATAGGGGCAGGTCAGATTGCAGCGCTGCGACACATTCACCATGAAGGTCGCATAGTCCGAAGGATCGGCGGTCGGTGCCGGTTCGACGCTTTCGTCCTCGGCGAGCAGCAGACCCCGGGCCGAAAGATTCTCGACCAGAATCGCGGCCTCCCGGGCAGACAGCGACGGGGTCTCCCGCGCGACGCGCGCGGCCAGCTCGCCGGCCGCTAGCGGCCCCTCATCGGCGAGCAGCGCCAATATCGCGCGTTCTCCGACATTGCTGTCGTAGGCCGCGACGCGATCAATATCGAACAGATAATATCGGCCGCGCGATTCGAAATGGTGACAGGCCGCGGCGTGAAGCGGTGGCCCGGCGACGGCGCAAGCCGTGGATGGAGATGACCGATCCATCGGATTCTCGCCTAGGCGAGACCCGGACAGCCGCCCCCGCCACCGCACAGGATTTCGCCGGCAAGCGACCCGACGAGATCATCGAGCGCCGGAAGCGTCTTTTTCAGCCGGTCAATCGCTGCAAAATCGGCTTTCTCGAGCTCGTCGACACCGAATATCGCTTCGGGGTCCGCCAGCAAGCGCTTGCGGAATGCGGGGTCGATGATCGCCTTGGCGAGAATCTGCTTGCGCACATCTACCCGATCGACACCTTTTCCCTTGGTCACCATCTTGCCTTCTCCCTCACCCAGGCCGGGGCTGGGCCGACCTTCCTTTAGTTGCCCGCTATAGCATAGAGAGCAATTTCGCTCAATAAGCTGG
>JAIVHR010000225.1 GCA_020200935.1 Sphingomonadales bacterium | reverse complement strand
ACGCCAGGGTGAGCGCGAGCAGCAGCCGGCGGATCACCTGAGCGCTCCGGCAACGAGCTTGTGGAGTTTCGAATGGATGCCGTCATTGGCGGCCAGATATTCGGCGCGTTCGATAAATTGCGAGCCGCCGCGAAAATCGGTCACGAAGCCGCCGGCCTCGCGCACCATCAACAGCCCCGCCGCGACATCCCAGAGATTCAAATCGGCCTCCCAGAAGCCGTCATAGCGCCCGGCGGCGAGCCAGGCGAGGTCCAATGATGCCGCGCCGAAGCGGCGGATCCCGGCGACCTCGGGAGCGACGGCGTCGAAGATCGTGTGAAACTTCTCGAAATCGCCATGCCCCTTGAAGGGAATGCCGGTCGCGACGAGCGCGTCGGCGAGGTCGCGCCGCGCCGAAACGCGCAGCCGGCGATCGTGGAGAAAGGCGCCTTCATTCTTCGCCGCCCAATAGCTTTCGTCGGTCAGCGGCTGATAGATCAGCCCGTGGGTGATCTCGCCCCAGCCGCCGCCCAGCGCGGGGTCCTGCGCGGCGATCGAGATCGCGAAATGCGGTATCGAGTGGAGGAAATTGGAGGTGCCGTCGAGCGGATCGACGACCCAGCGCGGCTTGCCCTCCTCGCCGTCGATCGACCCCGCCTCTTCGAGCAGGAATCCCCAATCGGGCCGCGCATGGCCGAGCTCGTCATAGAGGATCCGCTCGGCGCGCATGTCGGTCTTGGTGACGAAATCGGCCGGACCCTTGCGCGAGACCTGCAGATGCACGACCTCGCCATAATCGCGGCGCAGCACCTTGCCGGCATTGCGCGCGGCGCGCTCCATCACGTCGATCAGGCCGGGTTTGCGGGGCACGCGCTAATCCTTGTCAGGGGTCAATAAAGCCCCTCCCCTTCAGGGGAGGGGTTGGGGGGTGGGGCAGTCCCGTCCCGCATCCACGCTCGCTTCCGCTCGCTCTATACCCACCCCTGCCCCTCGCGTGAAAGGGAGGGGTTGCGATTATCTATCGACCTTCGGGCGTTTCGCCGGCCGGGGCGTCGGGCGTCGCCGCCGCCTCGCCTTCGGGCGCGCGGACGCCGCAGACGGCGCCGATGGCGGTCTGGACATGTTCCGCATTGTCGGCGCTGAGCTGCTCATTCTGCGCGATGACCTGCGTCACCGCGTCGCTGATCTGGCGGACCGAGGCGCTGTAGAGGCACATGAAGAGCTGGTTCTTGATCGAGCTTTCGAGATCCTCGGATTGCAGCGCGCCGGCGATCACCGAATAATGCTGCGCGGCGGTCTGGACCTGCGCCTGGGTCGGCGGGGTCTCGGCCGGTTGCTGCGGGCTGGTCTCCTGCGCGGCGAGTGGGGCAGCGGCCAGCGCCGTGGCGGCGGCCATAGTAAGGGTAAGGGTACGATACATAGCTATTCTGCCTTTTTTACATATTCCTGGTTGTAGACATCGACGATGATCCGGGTGCCCGCGCCGATATGCGGCGGCACCATCACGCGCACGCCATTGTCGAGGATCGCGGGCTTGTAGGAGGAAGAGGCGGTCTGCCCCTTGACCACCGCGTCGGCCTCGACGATCTCGGCTTCGACCTGATCGGGAAGCTGGACGCTGATCGGCTTCTCTTCGTAAAGTTCGAGCATCACATCCATCCCGTCCTGCAGGAACGCCGCGGCGTCGCCGAGCATGTCGGAAGAAAGGCTCACCTGCTCGAAATTTTCCTTGTCCATGAAGGTCAGCATGTCGCCCTCGGCGAACAGATACTGATATTCGCGCGTGTCGAGGCGGACCTTCTCGACCGTTTCGGCTGAACGGAACCTGACATTGTTCTTGCGTCCGTCGATCAGATTCTTCAGCTCGACCTGCATATAGGCGCCGCCCTTGCCGGGCTGGGTGTGCTGGATCTTGACCGCGCGCCACAGCCCGTTCTCATATTCGATGATGTTGCCGGGACGGATGTCCACGCCGCTGATCTTCATGGCACTCTCGATTTGAGGAATGGGTGCGTCGCCGCGATCTAGCGATGGTGCGGGGCTCCCGCAACCACCGGCCGACATTTGTGCTCCTGCGAAAGCAGGAACCCAGAGCGGCAGGGGACGGCGCTTGCGGCCCTGGGCTCCTGCCTGCGCAGGAGCACGGAGATGTCATTCCGGCCCCACCAGAAGCGGATAGGGGTTGATCGCCTCGCCTTCGGACCAGCCTTCGCCTTCGCGCATGCGCATCACCGCGAAATGGAGGTGCGGCGCCTCGGAATCGGCGTTGCCGGTGGCGCCGACCAAGCCGATCGCGTCGCCGGCGGCGAGTTCGGTTCCCTCGACGAGGCCCGGAGCATAGCGATCGAGATGGGCGTAATAATAGATCCGCCGTTGGTCGGTGGAGCGCAGATAGGCGGTGATCCCGCCGCGTTCGGAATAGAACAGCTTCTCGACCGTCCCCGGCGCCGCGGCGATGACCGGCGTGCCCGCCGGCGCCATGATGTCGATCGCGTCATGGCTGCGCGCACCGCCGGCGCGCGCCCGGCTGTAAGTGTCGGTGAGATCTGCGGGCGTCACGCCGGCCACCGGGATGAGCAGCCGTCCGGTCGACGCCGGACGCTGGAGCGGCGCGAGCTCAGGGAGCGGCGTGTCGGCCGGCGACGGCGCGCTCTCGAACGCGGCTCCCGGCGCGTCGGACACCGGGCGGACGGCGACGTCGCCAAAAGCGAACAGCCATACGATCGTCGCCACCAGCACCCCGAACAGGACGGCCAGACCGAGTAGCAGCGCGAGCCGCATCAGGCGCGGAAAACGGCCTTGATGCCGGGGCTCACCATCTGGGCGAGCCGCGCCGCGTCCCAGTTGGTCAGCCGGATGCAGCCATGGCTCTGGGCGCGGCCGATGGTCTGCGGCTCGGCGGTGCCGTGAATGCCGTAATGCTCCTTCGACAGATCGATCCAGACCACGCCGACCGGGCTGTTCGGCCCCGGCGGCATCGAAACGCTCTCCTCGCTATCCTCGACATCCCAGAAGAGTTCGGGATTATACTGGAAGTTGGGATTGTAGGAGACGCCGAGAATGTCCCACTCGCCGAGCGGCAGCGGATCGCGCTCGCTGCCCATCGTCGCCGGGAACTGGGCGATCAGCCTGTCGTCGGCATAGACCATCAGCACGCCTTCGGACTCGTCGACGACGATCCGGTCGGCCTGTGGCTGATCGTTCGAGACGCCAAGCATGGCGAGCGTTTCGAGCCAGCCGACCTCCTCGATGCGGTCCGCGCGCCGGACAATCCGGTCCTTGCCGATATTGGGGACGACGATCCCGCTGTCGGCCTCGAGCGTCAGCCCGTCGGGGTTGAGCTCGCGCAGCACGGCGGGCGTGGTGTGGAAGCGCTCGGCAAGCTTTTCCTCGAGCGAAGTGTAGCCGAGCCGATCGAGCTCGGCGCGTTCCTCGGGGTCCTCGGGGATCTCCTCGGTCAGCTCGGCATCGACATATTTCTGCGTCAGCACGATTTCGCGGGTCGAGGGGATGCGGTCCCATTCGGCGAGTGCCTCTTCGGTCTCCGCATCGATCTCGCCGGTCGGCTCGAGATCGTTGGCGCGCTGGAAGCCGCGCACCGCGTTGGCGAAACTCCGGCCGCGGCGGCCGTCGATCACGCCGGGCGAAAAGCCGAGCCGGTCGAGCACGACCTGGCGCTGCATCACCGGACGGGTTTCCTCCTCGTTCTCGGGGCGCAGGATGGTTTCGTCGTCGGACGCGAAATCGGGCTGCGGCAAGGGCCGGGTCGCGGCCTCCTGCGCCTCGGCGCCGAACGGATCGGGCGGCGACTGGGCGACGGGGCCTTCATCGCCCGGGGCGAGGTTCACGATGCCCGTGGCGAAGGCGCCCCAGACCAGAAGCCCGATCACGACCAGAATCGCCACTCCGGCTCGGGCCGGTGGGCCGTCTCTTTGGTCGTCGTCGGATAGAAGGCGCCGAAGGCGACATAGTCGGCGCCCGCCTCGCCGGCCTCCATCGAAAAATGCCGGCTGTCGTGGCAGCTCGCGCCGATCTGCCCCGACGGCCCGAGCAGCCGCCGCGCCTCGGCGATGCTGCCGTCGTCGCGGCCGAGATGGACGCCGTCGGCGCCGATCCGCTGGGCGAGCTTGGCGCTGTCATTGAGGATGAAGGCGCAATCATGCGCGGCGCAGACCGGCATCAGCCGTTCGGCGGCGGCGATCACCTCGTCTTCGAGGCAATCCTTCATCCGCAGCTGGAAGGCAGCGACCGGCCCGGCATCGAGCGCGCGCGCGAGCCGATCGACGAAATCGCCGCCGCAATCGAGCGGCGAGATCAGATAGAGCTGGCAGGCGGTGTCGGTCATGCGGTCCTTGAGAATCATGAGGCGGGAGCGGATCAAGAAATTCCGTTCGGGCTGAGCCTGTCGAAGCCCTGCCTTTTCTTCAGCTGCCGGACAAGAGAAAGACAACCCTTCGACAGGCTCGGGGCGAACGGGGATAGCGCTTGCCCGCATTCATTTGCGGTGCAGACCCGTCATGCGATAGTCCCCTTATGAGAATTCTAATCCTCTCATTGTTCATGGCCGGTTCCGCCTGCGCCACGGTCGCCGAACCGCGCGGCGACGGCTGGGCGGCGATCGGCGAGGCGACGCGGGCCGGCACGCTCACCGTGACGCCCCTCGAGATCGTCGAGGATAGCCGCTGTCCCGAAGGCGTGCACTGCGTCTGGGCCGGGCGGCTCGTGGTCCGCACCCGTATCGAGGGCGATCCTTCGCGCCTCGTCGAGCTGACTCTGGGCGAGGAAATCCGCGCCGCCGACGGATTGCTCGAGCTCGACCGGATCGAGCCGGAAGCGGCCGAAGGCATCGAAATCCCGCCCGGGCGCTATCGCTTCCACTATCGCCATGCGCCCTTCATCATGGAC
>JAIVHR010000224.1 GCA_020200935.1 Sphingomonadales bacterium | reverse complement strand
TCGGTGCGGTGGCTAGACGGACGCTGCCTTGGCGGGGTCGCTCGCCTCCATGGGCGTGTCCGCACAGTATCGTCAGGAGCGCACATGGCGGAGAACGAACCCGAGCGGGATCCCTTCCTCGCGGAAGATTCGCGGCTTCGATCGCTGGACGAGCGATTGGATGCGATGAAGCGCACGGAAGCACGCAAATCGGCGCGGCGCAAGGATTCGAGCAAGAGTTCGAGCATGGCGCAGCGCGCGGTCGGCGAGCTGATCGGGGGTCCCGTTGGTGGTGCGATCGTCGGCTGGGTTCTCGACCGGCTGTTCGGTACCTACCCCTGGTTCATGATGGCGCTGCTGTTCCTCGGCTTCGCCGTCGCCGTGGTGAATGTTTATCGGTTGACCAGCAAGCGCTCCGACGCGGGCGAGGCTGACGCAGAAAGACGGGAATAGACGGTGGCTCAGGAAGAAGGCGGCGGCGGTATCGACCCGATGCACCAGTTCCAGATCGAGCCGATGTTCGGCTCGTGGGATCCGGCCGGCGGCAGCCTGGCCTTCACCAACAGCACGCTGTGGATGGTCTTCGCGTTGGTCGCGGTCTGGCTGTTCATGCTCGGCGGCATGCGCCGCGAACTCGTGCCTGGCCGCTGGCAGATGGCGGTCGAGAGCGTAACCGGCTTCATCGACGATCTGCTGGCCCGCAATATCGGTCCCGAGGGGAAGAAATACGTCCCCTATATCTTCACGATCTTCATCTTCATCCTGTTCGCGAACCTGCTCGGGCTGGCGCCGGTCGGCGTGTTCGGCATGCATCCCTTCACCGTGACGAGCCACATATTGATCACCGGGGTGATGGCGATCATCAGCTTCGGCATCGTGCTGGTGGTCGGCTTCTGGCGCCACAAGCACCGTTTCTTCACGCTGTTCGTGCCGCACGGCACGCCGCTGCCGATGGTGCCGCTGCTGTTCGTGATCGAGCTGGTATCCTTCCTGGTCCGCCCGTTCAGCCTGGCGCTGCGGCTGTTCATCGCGATGACCGCCGGCCACGTGCTGCTCAAGGTGTTCGCCAGCTTCTTCATCCAGGGGATGAATGCCGGCCCCGAAATGGGATTGCTGGTCAGCCTGCCGAGCCTGCTGCTGATGCTGTTCGTCAGCGCGCTCGAAATCCTGATCTGCGTGATCCAGGCCTATGTCTTCGCCTTGTTGTCCGCCCTCTACATCAACGATGCGGTCAATCTGCACTAGTCCGTTCCAACCAGTTATTATCGAAAGGGAGTTATCCAATGGAAGTTGAAGCTGCACGACTGATCGGTGCCGGCCTCGCCGCGATCGGCGCGGGCGCCGCCGCCATAGGCGTCGGGTATATCTGGGGGTCGTTCCTCCAGGGCGCGCTGCGCAATCCCGAAGCCGCCAACGGCGAACAGGCCCGCCTCTATATCGGCTTCGCGGTGACCGAGCTGCTCGGCCTGATCGCCGCCGTCATCGGCTTCATCCTGCTGTTCGGTTGATCGCACCGGCATGAGGGCCGGGGGACGGTGAACGCGCCGCCCGGCCCGACAGCCACAGGAGCGTATTGAAATGCCTCAGCTCGATCAGATTACGATCAGCTTCGTCTCGCAGGTCGTCCCGCTGCTCATCGTGCTCGCCCTCATCTATCTGCTGGCGAGGACGATGCTGCCCAAGGTGCAGGCGACGATGGACGCCCGCGCCAGGCGGGTCGCCGGCGATCTCGAAGCCGCCGACAAGGCGCATGAACGCGCCGACGAGATCGAGGAGGATTATCGCGCGCAGATCAACGAAGCGCGCGGCGAGGCCAACACGGTGACCGTCGAGGCCAAGGCTAAGGCCGCGTCGGACGCCGAGGCGCGGGTCGCCGCCTCCGACGAGCGGCTCGATGCCGAGCTCGCGGCGGCCGAGGCCGCCCTCGCCAAACAACGCGATGCCGCGCTCGCCGAGATCGAAATCGTCGCGGTCGATGCCGCGCGGGACATCGTCTCGCGCATCTCGGGCCTTTCGGTCGCCGAAACCGAGGCCCGGAACGCCGTGAAGGAGGCGATGGCGAATGGCTAACGCACCGCTCGAAGAGCTCGACGCGATCGACGGCGAATCGGCCGGCGAGGATCCGGCCGCCGCCACGCAAGCGCATACCGCCGAGGACGCGTATGCCGCGCCGACGGCGCTCGGCCTCGACACCACCGGGTGGGTCGCGGTGTCGATGCTGATCGTCATCGGCATCATGATCTGGAAGAAGGTGCCTCAGCTCATCGCCGGCGCGCTCGACAAGCGGATCGCCGAGATCCGGCACGAGCTCGACGAGGCGGCCAAGCTGCGCGCGGAGGCCGAGGCGCTGAAGGCCGAATATGAGGCGAAGACGGCGAATGCCGACAAGGAGGCCGCGGCCTTGCTCGAACGGGCGGGCCACGAGGCCGACGAGATCCTCGCCGAGGCCGAGGAGAAAGCCGACGCGCTGATCCGGCGCCGCCGCCGGCTCGCCGAGAACAAGATCGCCGCCGCCGAGCGCAGCGCCGTCGCCGAAGTCCGCGCCCGCGCCGCCACCGCCGCCACCGCCGCCGCCGCCAGGCTGATCGAGCAGAAGCACGGGTCGGACGCGGACAAGGCGCTGGTCGACCGCACGATCGCGGGGTTGGATGCGCGGGTGAGCTGACGCAAACCTTCTCCCAAGGGGAGAAGGATACGAAGCCTTATTGAGCGCAGCGAAATTAGGCGCAGTTGGATGAGGGGTTCCGCCTTCTCGGGACGTCGGAACCCCTCACCCAGCTCCGACTAGGCAGCAAGCTGCCAAGTCTCCACACCCTCTCCTTTTGGGAAAGGGGTCGCGACCGGAATTGTCGTGTGGACCCTCACCCCCTAAATCATCCCCCGTGAAAGCCGACCGCCCCGATCATCCCGACGCCGCCGAGCGCTTCCATGAGGAGAAGGCGACCTATACCGTCAAGGGCGCCGGCAAGCCCGATATCGAGGCCGGGGTGGCGGCGATCCGCGATGTCGGCAAGACCCTGCCGGCGCGGCCGGGCGTCTACCGGATGCTCGATGCGCGCGGCGATGTGCTCTATGTCGGCAAGGCCGCGAGCCTCAAGAGCCGCGTTCCCAATTATACCCAGATCGCCCAGCAGCCCCGGCGGCTCCAGCGGATGATCGCGCAGACGCGGTCGATGACGATCGTCACCACCAACACCGAGGCCGAGGCGCTGCTGCTCGAGGCGCAGCTGATCAAGCGCTACCGCCCGCCCTACAATGTGCTGCTGCGCGACGACAAAAGCTTTCCCTTCATCCTGCTGCGCGAGGACCATGATTTTCCGCGGATCATGAAGCATCGCGGCGCGCGCAAGAAGAAGGGCGAATATTACGGCCCCTTCGCCAGCGCCGGATCGGTCAACCGGACGATCAACGCGCTGCAGAAGACCTTCCTGTTGCGTAGCTGCACCGACAGCTTCTTCGCCAACCGATCGCGGCCCTGCCTGCTCTACCAGATCCGCCGCTGCTCGGCGCCCTGCGTCGGGCGGATCGACGAAGCGGGCTATGACGAGCTGGTCGGCGACGCCAAATCCTTCCTGTCGGGCAAATCGACCGAGGTGCAGAAGAAGCTCGGCGCGGCGATGGAGAAGGCGTCGGAGGAACTCGATTACGAGATGGCCGCGGTCTATCGCGACCGGCTCAA
The DNA here is from genome assembly GCA_020200935.1 of Sphingomonadales bacterium. Classification (GTDB taxonomy): domain Bacteria; phylum Pseudomonadota; class Alphaproteobacteria; order Sphingomonadales; family Sphingomonadaceae; genus Parasphingopyxis. The sequence continues at coordinate 530 of JAIVHR010000224.1, read as the reverse complement.
ATCGCTGACCTTCATCCAGGGCAGCCAGGCGCTGACCGCGCGCGGCGTGAAAGACGCCGACGTATTCGCGCTGGCGGGCAAGGCGGGCAGCATCGGCGTCCAGGCCTTCTTCATCCGCGGCGGCCAGAATTGGGGCCATCGCAGCTTCTTCCCGGTGCATACGAAGGACGTGCCCGAGGAGGAGGCTTTGCAGGCCTTTCTGATGCAATTTTACGAGGAGGTGCCGCCGCCGCCTTTGGTGCTCGTCGATCGCGACCTGCCCGAGGAGGCGCTGCTCGCCGAGGCGCTGGCCGAGCGCGCCGACCGCAAGGTGACGATCAGGCGGCCCCGGCGCGGCGAGCAGAAGAAGATGCTCGATCAGGCCCGGCGCAACGCGGTCGAGGCGCTCGACCGCCGGCTCGCCGAGAGCTCGAGCCAGGCGAAAGTCATGCGCGAGATGGCCGATCTGTTCGAGCTCGACGAGCTTCCCGACCGGATCGAGATCTACGACAACAGCCATGTCCAGGGCGCGCATGCGGTCGGCGCAATGG
>JAIVHR010000223.1 GCA_020200935.1 Sphingomonadales bacterium | reverse complement strand
CGCCGAGCGTGCGCGGGCGCTGAGCAGCGATCCCGCCCGCGAGAGCGTGCTGATCCTCGCCCACGGCCCCGGCGACGACGCCGAAAATGCGCGCTGGCTCGCCAATATGGAGTCGCAGTCGGCAGCCGTGCGCGCGCTCGCGCCGTTCCGCGCCGTTCAGGTCGAGACCCTGCGAGAGGATTGGCCCGAAGAGCGCGCCGCAGCCGAGACCCGGATCCGCGGCTTCGTCGAGGCGGCCGCGCGCGAAGACGGCCGCGCGCTCGTCATCCCCTACCGGCTGAGCGGTTTCGGGCCTTATGCCGAGGTGCTCGAGGGCCTGACCTACGTCTCGGATGGCCGCGGGCTGCTGCCGAGCGACGAAGTCGCGAACTGGGTCCGCCGCCAGGCCGCGGCGCTGCGGGTGGAGCTGGAAGCGCTGACGCCATAGCGCGCATTGTCCTGCTTTCGCCTGGCGCGGGCTTTTGATATCTCGGTTCGGAAGGGAAAGAGGAATGACTCGCAATAGCATTATCTCGGGATTGCTCGCCTGCGCGCTGGTCGCGGCAACGCCCGCCATCGCCACCCAGGCGCCGACCGAGCGCACCGAGACCGAGCAACGCGCCGCCTTCGAGGCCGACCGCCAGGCGATCCTCGACATGGCCGGCGATTACCGCGTCAGATTCGACATGCGCGAGACGACGAGCTGGCGCGAGGATTACACGCCGCTCGAGCCCGCCATGTCGGGAGGCTTCGAGAGCGTCCGGGTGATCGAGGATAGCGGCGAGCGGATCGTGCTGCAGCACCTGCTGGTGGTCGGCACCGCCGAAGACCGAAGAGGGCGGGGTACGCCGCTGGCGCTCGAGCTGGACCCTGCGTCCGCTCGCCCGCCGCGATGCGGTGCGCGGGCCGCGCTACGACCGTTATCTGGCGATCAACCGCCATTCGCCTTCGCCCGGGGGATGGATCCACTGGCAGGACAATATCAAGCAGGGCGTCGTCGATGGCGAAATCGAACCTTTCGTCCAGGAGATCGTCCTCAATACATATTCCCGGACCACCGATTTCGATCCCACCCCGGCCGAGGCCTATTGGGCCGACACGCGAGACTATTGGGCCGCCGTGCGCGAGGCGTGGGACGAGGCGATCGCTGCCGACAATGGCGTCACGCTGACCGAGGAGCCCAATATGGGCAACACCATCTCGGCGACGCTCTACGGTCTGGCCGAGGAAATCCATGCCGGCGATCGCGACACGGCGAGCGCGATCGCCGAGGCGCGCGAGGCGATCCGCACCGGCACCGGCGGCACGACGAGCGACTGACCGCCGCCAGGTTTGCGGCATCGCGGCCACAGTTTCGGATGAACCCGCATCGGCGGCGACATTCACGGCTTGTTCAAGGCCTTGTCCTTATGCCAGCCACCATGTTCATGCGTAGCCGTCTTGCGATTCTCGCCGGTGTCGCCGCTTTGCTGGCGGTGCCGGGCGGCGCGCACGCCCAGCGCAGCGAGCAGGATGCGGCCTATGAAAGCCGCCAGCAGGGCCGCGCGATGCCGCTCCGGGTGGTCGAGCGCCGCGTCGTCACCCAGATGCGCGGCTATGATTATCTCGGCAATCCGATCTATTTCGAGACCACCAACGTCTATCGCTTCACCTTCATCCGGCGCAACGAGGTCGTCCGCGTCGATGCCGATGCCGGATCGGGCCGGATCGTCGACCGCAGCGACCGATAGGGTTCCTGCCACGGGGCGACGTCCCGCGGTTTCACAACCGGCCATCGGTGACGAGCGTAGACGAGTCCCAAGACATCGGATTCGGCAAGACTATTTATTTTGCCGCCATGTCCACCTATCCCATGCCCATACACCCGGATTTCGGGCGAAGGATGAGCCGATGCGCGTATTGATTGTCGAAGACGAACCGACGCTCGGGCGGCAGCTCCGCGCGACGCTCGAGGGCGCCGGCTATGCCGTCGATCTTGCCACCGACGGCGAGGACGGGCATTTTCTCGGATCGACCGAAAGCTATGATGCGATCGTGCTCGATCTCGGCCTGCCCGAGATCGACGGGCTTACCGTGCTCGATCGCTGGCGCAAGGAGGATATCGACGTCCCCGTCCTCGTGCTGACCGCGCGCGACAGCTGGTCGGACAAGGTCGCCGGGCTCGATGCCGGCGCCGACGATTATCTTGCCAAGCCGTTCCAGACCGAGGAGCTGATCGCCCGATTGCGCGCGCTGATCCGCCGCGCCTCGGGCAACGCTTCGAGCGAGCTCGTCGCCGGCGATGTCCGGCTCGACACCCGCTCGGGAAAGGTGTCGCTCGCCGCCGAGCCGGTGAAGCTGACCGCGCAGGAATACAAGCTGCTGTCCTATCTGATGCACCACAAGGGCAAGGTGGTCAGCCGGACCGAGTTGATCGAGCATATTTACGATCAGGATTTCGACCGTGATTCGAACACCATCGAGGTGTTCGTCACGCGGATCAGGAAGAAGCTCGGCGCCGAGGTGATCACGACGATCCGCGGGCTGGGCTACAGCCTCGAGGATCCCGAGGAGCGGCGGGAATAGCAGCTCTTCTCCCAAAGGGAGAAGGATACGGAAGCTTGGCGACGAAGGAGCCTGGCTGGAGTTGGATGAGGGGTTCCGGCGTCACGATAGGTCGGAACCCCTCATCCAACTCCGCCTAAATTCGCCCCTCGACAAGCTCGGGCGTCATTAAGCCTTCATATCCTTCTCCCCTTGGGAGAAGGGGCGTTTCGACAATCATCTTCCACCCGGTGTACAAAGCCCACCCCATGGACCAGCCGACCGAACAGCCCGAGGTGACGCCGCGCCGCGGACGCTGGCGTCCGGGGCCCACACTGCGCGAGGGCGGCTCGCTGACCCGGCGCATGATCGGCATCGCCTCGCTGTGGATAGCGGTGCTGCTGGTGATCGGCGGGCTCGCGCTCGATCGGGTGCTGACCCAGGCGATCGTCCGCAATTTCGACGCCCAGCTCGAATATGCGCTGACCGCGATGATCGCCTCGGCCGAGATTGGGCCCGACGGTGAGGTGCGCTTCGTCCGGCCGCTCGGCGACCAGCGCTTCCTCGAACCCTATTCGGGCTTCTACTGGCAGATTTCGCTGCCCGACCAGGATCCGCTGCCCTCGCGCTCGCTCTGGGACCGGCGGCTGCCGGTCGGCGAGCGGCATAGTGATGCCGAGATCCATCGGTATGACAGCGACGGTTTCGACGACGAGCCGCTGCGGATCATCGAGCGCGACGCGCGCCTGCCCGATGCCGAGGAGCCGGCCCGCTTCCAGGTCGCCTCGTCGCGCGAGGGGGTCGAGAGCCAGATCGCCGCGCTACGCCGCACCCTGGTGCGCTCCTTCTTGCTGCTGGCGCTCGGGCTGATCGCCATGGCGGCGCTGCAGGCGACCTTCGGTCTGTGGCCGCTGCGCCGCGTGCGCGACGCCATCGCCGATGTTCGGGCCGGCCGCGAATCGCGCGTCGACGAGACCTTGCCGCGCGAGATCGAGCCGCTGGTCGCCGAATTGAACGACCTGCTCGCCCACAACGAGCGCCAGGCCGAGGAGGCGCGCCGCCATGCCGGTAACCTTGCCCATGCGTTGAAGACCCCGCTCACCGTGCTGCAGAACGAGGCGGCGGCGAAGAGCGAGGATCTGCCCGCCACGGTGATGCGCGAGATCCGCGTCATGCGCCGCCAGGTCGACCATCAGCTTGCCCGCGCCCGGGCGATCGGCCGGCGCGGCGCCGGCTATTCGCGCGCCGCGGTCTGGCCGTCACTGACCGCCGTCGAGCGGGCGGTAGGGCGGCTGCATCCCGAAGCGACGATCGACATCGCCGGCAACCGCGGTGTCGAGGTCCAGGTCGAGCGGCAGGATCTCGACGAGATGCTCGGCAATCTGATCGAGAATGCGGCCAAATATGGCGGCGGACGGGTGTTCGTGACGGTCGAGCGCAAGGACGGCTTCGCCGAGATCGTCATCGAGGATGACGGCCCCGGCATCCCGGCCGCCGATCGCGACACGATCTTCGGCCGCGGCGCGCGGCTCGACACCGAAAAGCCCGGCACTGGCCTCGGCCTCGCCATCGTCCGCGACGTCGCCGAGATTTATGGCGGCACCGTCAGCCTCGAACAGAGCGAGGATCTCGGCGGGCTGCTGGTCCGGCTCATGCTGCCGGCGGCCGGCTGACGCAAAGGGCGGCGCCCGTCAGCCGCAATCGGCGAAGCCGCGAAAACCGAGCTCGTCCTTTGCGCCGGGGAGCATGACGATCATCTCGGCTTCCTGCAGGCCGTCGACCTCCCCTTCGGGCCGGCGCAGCAGCACGCTGAGCCCGCCGTCGCGATAGAGCCCGTCGCCGGCCGCCGGCAGCGTGATCAGCTTGCCGTTGAGCTTGATCGTCGCATCGCCCTCGCGGCCGCCGAACAGCAGCGAGGGGAAGCCGACCCTTGTCATCCGGAAGATGCAGCGGCGGGTCAGGCCGCCGAGGCTGACGAGATCGGCCTCGGTCATGGTTTCGGGCTGGAGCATGCCCGTGGCGACGCCCGTCAGCGCTGCCGATGCGCTCATCCGCGGCGCGGGCTCGGCAGGCGATTCGAGTTCGGCGGCAGTGTCGTCGCCCGGGGCGGTGTTGCTGTTGCAGGCGGCGAGCGCGACGGAAGCGGCGAGGGCGAGGCGCAGCAGCCGGGTCATTCGCTTTCCTCCGGCGCCCGCGAGCCATTCTCCTCGATATCCTCGATCAGATAGCACATCTCGGCGATCTCGCGGCGCTGGGCGGCGATGATGTCGTCGGCCAGCTCGCGGACGCGCGGATCGCGGATGTCCGCGCGCTCGCTGGTCATGATCGCGATCGAATGATGCGGGATCATCGCTTTCATATATTCGACCTCGTCGATCGTCGCCTGGCTGCACACTAGCCAGAGGGCGAGCGCGAAGACCAGCGCGGCAACGCCCAGCATGACGAAATTCTTGGTCCGGTTCTCATACATCGACCACATGAAGAGCAGCATGACGACGATCATCATCGCGCCCATCACG
>JAIVHR010000058.1 GCA_020200935.1 Sphingomonadales bacterium | reverse complement strand
GTGTCGCGCTCTGCATCGTCGAGAATGCCGCGCATCCAGATATTGTCGGCGTCGGGCTCGGGCGCCTCTACCGCGCTCGCCGCCTCATGGAAGCGTCGGGCGAAGGCCGCTGCCCGCTCGACGATGGCGCCGAACGCCTCGCTCAGCCGCTCGTCCGTCGCATGCGCGGCGATCTTGCCCAGCCGATCGGCGAGCTGTTCCTCGCCGTCGGCCATGTCGTGCAGGCAGGTGACGAGCAGCTCGGTGTTGGTACCGACCTCGCTCATGACAGCTCGTAATCGATGGGCTTGAACGAGCCGCCGTTCGAGAGCGGCGCCGAGCAGGCGGTGAGGCCGACGATCAAATCCATCTTCGCCTCGATGATGAAGCGATCGCCCGGCTTGCTCAGCGGCGGCTCGACCGACAGCGATCCGCTCTCGCCGTCGACCGGCACATTCATAAAGACGTTGAAGGCCACCGGGATGTCGTCGGCGGAAACGCCGTAGGGCTCGAGCGCCGCCGCGAGATTGCCCAAACAGCCGCGATGCGGCTTCTCGTCGCCATAGAGCTTGCGGAACATCTCGGCCGAGCAGGGGGTGAGCAGGAAATCATGCCGCCCGACATCGTCCTCGACGATCTCGAACATCACATTGCTGCGGTTCGAATAGATGAGATCGCCGGCGGTGAAATAGATCTTCGAGCCATAATCGATCGAGCGGCCATTCGAGATCGCCTCGCGGGTATCGGCGGCGTTGAAGGCGCACAGATCGGCGACCTGCCCGCCCTCGGGATCGATGACCGTCAGCCGCCCGCCGGCGGCAAGCTCGAAGGCGGTTCCCGAGCGCGGCTCGATGCGCGTCATCATGCAAACTCCCGGCGCTCTTGCGGCGCGAAGGGGCAGTTCCATTCCTCGCCGACCTTGCGCCCGCTATATTGGCGCGCTTCGGAGACCGTGCCGTGGCGGGCCAGCATCGGGTTCACCGATCCCGTCCAGCGCCGATCGCGATCGAGGATCGTCCGCCGCATCTTTTCGTAGCGGCCCGATTCGCGCAGCCGCTCGAACTGATCGTGGAGATTGAAGACGATTGCCGGCTTCTCGAAGCGCCGCGCCTTGCGGCTGGCGCGCGGATGGAGACCGACGACGAAGAAGCCGCTGCCGCCGATGCTGAGCCCGAAATTGTCGGCATGCGGGTCCTCGCTGATCCGCGCGTCGCGTTCGGCGCTGAGCCAGACATCCTTGTCGTGGACCGATTGCAGCCGCGCCCAGAGCGCCTTCTCGAACCCCTCCTCGCTGAGCCGGCGCGGCGTCTCGAAGATCGCGACGAAGGTCGAGAAGAGCCGCGGCTGGCGCCGATAGCTCTGCGCGAAACGCTGCAGTTCCTGGAGCAGCGGAAGATCGTCCCAGCCCGAACAGATGTCGCGGCCGTGATAGAAATGCGCCTGATGCTTCGCGAAGGCGCTCTTGGCGCCGACGCAGGGAAAGGCCGGATGCTCGATAAAGCGCGTAAAGCGCCGTTCTATATGCCGGGAGGCAACGCTCGATCGGACCGGTTGCACGGATGTTCCTTACTCGAAAGTCGCGCCGGGCAGATCGAAGCCGCACAGGCGCGAATGGGTGGACGGGATCGTTCACCGCTACAAACCGACCGAACAAGAAGCGGTTCCCAACCCCCTGAAAAAAGGGGCTATAACGATTGTTAATCGCCCGCCCTCGCCGGGCGCAGCATCGGCGTCATCACCGGCGAACTGCCATGCTGGATTTCGCCGACGATCTCGAAGCCGTGGCGCAAATAGAGGGAGATATTGCGCGGGTTCGAGCTTTCGAGATAGGCGGGCCATAGCGCGGTCGCCTCGAAGCCCTCGGTGGCATAGGCCGTGCCCTCGTCGAACGCCTTGCCGCCGAAAATCGGCACGAGCCGCGCCATCGCCGCCAGATATTGCGCCGGTTCCGGCCAGAGCCAGCGGCAGAACGGATCGGCCGCAAAGCCGAGCACGATGGTATCGATCGCGCGCTCGCGCTCGACGGCGGAGGCGGTGCGGACGGTCTTGGCGGCATTCATGTTGAGCCTCCCCCCGGGGTAGGGGCTGAGGCTAAAGCGAAGCGCGATCGCCGACAATGAAAGAATTGCCGTCTCTAGAGGAGGACGATCGGCGGAACCTCTTGGTCGGCGATCGCGCTGATCGGCGGCCGCACGGCGCCTTGCGATCCGATGGCGGCCAGCTCGCGCCCGATCGCTTCATAGTCGATCGGCACGATTTGCTCGATCGCATAGTCCGGGCCGGGATCGATGCGCGTCTCGATGCTTCCCGTGGCGGCTGGCGTTTCAAAATCGATCGTCACCGCGCACCGGTCGCCATCGGCTCGTCTGGCGATCAGGCTGCAGCGCGCCCAACCGCCGGGCACGGCACCGCGATAGTCGATCAGCAACGCATCGCGCTGCCGGCGCAGGTCCGCCCTCATCGAACCTTCTCGGCACGGAGCGGAAGCGGAACCTGATACGAGTCGGCGCTCATATTATGTTTGTTCAGGAAGCGCTCGATTGCCGTCGCGCGGCTCTGTTCCAGTTTCTCATCCAGCATGAAGGAGCCGGCTACCAAATGATCGACATAGCAGGTCCGATCGAGCCGGATTGCGTAGCCGGCACGCGACGCCCTCAGGCAGAGATCTGAATCCTCGCAACCATAGCCGCTGAACGATTCATCGAATCCCCCCAGCGACTGCCAGCACTCCCGGGAGACGTACAGCCAAAAGGCCGATAGCCGATGGGGGGCTTCGATCCAACGATCCCTCCAGGCGAGCATTTCGCGAAAGAATTCCGGATGGTCCTGCAGACCCCCGGCGCCGCTCGAGCTGATTGCGCCGGTCAAGCCGTCCAGATCGAGCCAGCCACGCATTGCCGCCAGCGCGAGATGGGAAGGCCAGGTGTCGTCATTGGCGCACAGCACCCCGTTTGCCTCGGGCATCAGCTCGAGCCCGCGGGCGGCCGCCTCGTTGATCGCTCTGCCGAAGACAAAGCGGTCGCCGGCGCTGCGCCGCACGACGTCGATGATGAAGTCCGTCCGGCGCGCCCGATGCGCGGCTTCGAGAAAGCCGCGCTCCACCTCGTCGCGGCTGGTGGAAAGGATCAGGCAGACACGCATCCCTTGCGAGGCGAGCATGGACAGGCGCTCCACCCACGCCGCCATATCCATAGCCGAAAGCCCGTCGCTTGCCATGGCGACGACAAGCGCGCGAGGCGGCTCCGACATGATCGATTCCCTGACGATGTCGGGAACCACCGAGCTGTTGTGCGCGCCATACATCGCTCTCAGCGCGCGTGCATCGATTGGGGCCGGGCTATCCACCGCGGAAATAACGGCTTGCGCGAGCCCGGTAACATCGCCGCGCGCCTTCAGGCGGGCTCCGTAGCGGCGGAAATAATCCAGATGCCCGCCTGAAAATCCTGCCACCGATACGCCCATTCCGATCGCCTCGGCCGCTACCCGGCAAAAGGATTCGTTGCGCTGGCTCGGAATAACGCAGACCGCTGCCGCCCGAAAATAGCTGCCCACCTGCTGCACCGCGCTGGTCAAATGATAGCGATCCCTCTCGACCCCGACGGCGTGCAGCCGCTCGACGACCGCTTCGTCGTTCCAGTCGCCCGGATCGGCTGCGACACAGTAAGTGAGGCGTCCCGGGTGTCGTTTCTCGATAGCCTCGATGCACTCGAGGAATTCCCCGAATCCTTTGACGATGTTGCGGCGCGAAGCGATGAAGATGACCATCGGTCCGCGCTCGGCGAGCGCCGCTAATTCGGTGGATCCGCCCTCTTGCGCTTGAGCGTCGAGCGTCTCGAAATCGATGCGCGGCGCGGAAATCGGAATATCCCCGGCAGCAATGCGCAAGGCGCGCGCATATTCAGCCGCCGTCGTCTCGCTGTTGGCGACCAGACGGCAAGACCGGTGGCGGGGAAGCGCCCGGGCGGGACGAACCGGGCCTTCGTACCAGCCGGCCGAGGGCAGGCCGCGCAGATGCATCGCGGTCGGGATTTGCGCGACCTCGGCAACCGCCCGGGCCAGCGGCATGAATTCATGGGAGGCGTAGATGGCATCGACGTCGAACCACTGCGCCACGCCGCAGCCCATCGAAAGGTGGACCGGCGACACCTCCCCCTCGCCGCGGAACGATGACGACAGCGGCAGGTAGAAGGCATCTATCCCCTCTTTCCCCATGACCTGGGGCGGATCGTCGCAAAGCACGATAACCCGCATCCCGGCTTCGCGCAGCGAGGCGATTTCCTGCATCGCCGAAAGGAAGGCGCCGTTGGTTCCGCCATAGACCTGCAGCAACGCCAGCACCGTGATCGGGGCACTCGAGGGCTGCTGCCGGCAAACAGGTGATCCGACGAAGGTGATATTGTCCGGTTGGTGATATTCGTGGCTGATCGAGAAGAATTCGGAGACCAGCGACCTGGCCGATTCGGCGGTGTAACAGTGCAAATGATGCTCGTTCTGGCCGGGCTGTTCGTCGAGCGGCAGCGATGCGATAAGCCTCCCGCCGCCCCCCAACGCCAGCCTCGAACAGAGCGCCGCGGTGCGCGGACAGCGCAGATGTTCCCAGATCTCGAAGGCCACGATCGTCTGCCAATGGCCGGCCAGCGGGGTGAAGGTGGCGTCGTTGGCGTGCAGATACGTGGTCTTGGGCGATCTTCTTCGGGAAAGCGCGTGGAACAACGCCTCGTAGGAGCGATCGACCCCCGCGACGGTCTCGACCTCGGGCGCTTCCGCCAGCAATTCGGTGCCGTAGCCGGTACCGCAGCCGATATCGAGCACCGAACGGCCGTTCAGATGTTGTCGAGCAAACAGATATCGATTCCAGTGATCGATCGCCGTGGCGTTCAGCGGGTGAATGGCGGGATCATATCGTTCTATGGACATTGCCGGCCTCCGGTCTCGCAAGAGCGGAGCGCTTCGGATTGCAACTGCCATTCGGTCGGAGCCCCCATGGCAAGGAAGCCTGCCCGGTGCCGCGCCCCCGTGCAAGACGCAATTGCACCGGCGCCGTACGCGGTTTTCTTCACGTCTCTCTCGGTCACAGGATACAATCGCTTTGTGGCATTCGCCGACCGGTTGGATCCGGGACGGGTTAGCCGGCCCGCTCCTCGGTTCGTCCCGAGCTTGTCGAAGGGCGATCGGGTCGCCACACGCAAGGATGGCGCCCCCGCCCTTCGACTGTGCTCGAGACGAACGGGAGGTTGTCGCTGACTCGCGCCGAACGAAGCGCTAAGCTCATCCCGGACACCAAGGAGACACCGCATGGCCGACGACGACGCCCCCGATCCCAAGGACAACATGCCCCCCGGCTATGTCCCGCCCAAGGTCTGGAACTGGGACAAGGAGAGCGGCGGCGCTTTCGCCAAGATCAACCGGCCGGTCTCGGGCGCGACGCATGACAAGGAACTGCCGGTCGGCGAGCATTCGCTGCAGCTCTATTCGCTGGGCACGCCCAACGGGGTCAAGGTGACGATCATGCTCGAGGAGCTGCTCGCGCTCGGCCATGCGGGCGCCGAGTATGACGCCTGGAAGATCGACATTTCGGAGGGCGACCAGTTCGGATCGGGCTTCGTTTCGGTCAATCCCAATTCGAAGATCCCGGCGATGATGGACCACAGCGCCGACCCGCCGATCCGGCTGTTCGAGAGCGGATCGATCCTCTTTTACCTCGCCGAGAAGTTCGGCGAATTCCTGCCCGGCGACCAGCCGGCGCGCGCGGAAGTCATGAACTGGCTGATGTGGCAGATGGGCGCGGCGCCGTTCCTCGGCGGCGGTTTCGGCCATTTCTATCAATATGCGCCGATCAAGATCGAATATGCGATCGACCGCTATGCGATGGAGGTCAAGCGCCAGCTCCATATGCTCGACACGCGGCTGGGCGAAGCCGAATATCTCGCCGGCGACGAATACACCATCGCCGACATCGCCGCCTTCCCCTGGTACGGCGCGCTGATGTCAGGCGCCGCCTATGGCAGCGCGAACGAATTTCTGTCGGTGCGGGAATATGGCAACGTCATGCGC
>JAIVHR010000057.1 GCA_020200935.1 Sphingomonadales bacterium | reverse complement strand
GAGCCCAAGAGCCGGATATCGTTGGCGATCTTGGTCAGCGCGACGGCGAGCGTGTTGAGCGCGCCCGACAGGAACACCGCGCCGTCATTCGAACCCAGCGCCTCGAATTTGTTGGGCGCGGTCTCGAAGGGCAGATGGGTGATATCGGCGATCGCCGCTGCCACCGCCACGTCGAAGCCCTCGGGCGCGTTGAGGCCGGTGCCGACCGCCGTGCCGCCGAGCGCGAGCTTGAGGATATTGCCGTTGACCGCGCCCTCGATCCGGCGGCGGCAGGCTTCGATCTGCGCGGCATAGCCCGAAAATTCCTGGCCCAGGGTCAGCGGCGTCGCATCCTGCAGATGGGTGCGGCCGATCTTGACGATATCGTCCCAGCCTTCCGCCTTTGCCTTCAGCGCTTCATACAGCCGGTCGAGCGCCGGATAGAGCTGCTCATGGACGGCGAGCGCGGCCGAGACATGGAGCGCGGTCGGGAAGGTATCGTTCGAGCTTTGCGACTTGTTGACATGGTCGTTGGGATGGACAGGCTGTTTCCCGCCGCGCGTTCCGGCGAGCTTTTCGTTGGCGATGCCGGCGATCACCTCGTTGACATTCATGTTGGTCTGGGTGCCCGATCCGGTCTGCCAGATGGTCAGCGGGAATTCGCCGTCATGCTCGCCCCGCCGAATCGCCTCGGCGGCCTCCTCGATCGCGTCGGCGATCTTGTCGTCGAGGCCGTGCTTTCGATTCACCCGCGCGGCGGCCTGTTTGACGATCGCTTGGGCATGGACGAGCCGGATCGGCATCCGTTCGCGCTCGGGAAAGGGGAAATTCTCGAGCGATCGCTGGGTCTGCGCGCCCCAATAGGCTTGCGATGGAACCTCGATCGGGCCGATCGAGTCGGTTTCGGTGCGTGTCTTGTCAGTCATGCGATGACTGTTAGCGTCTTTCGTCATTCCAGCGAAGGCTGGAATCCATTCCAGGCTCCCGATCTATCCGGAACCGCGGAATGGGCCCCGGCCTCCGCCGGGGCGACGGCTCACTTCTTCCGTTTGAAATCGACCGCGACGACATTCGAGCCGTCCTCGATCGGCTCGGCCTCGGGCGGATCGTTCTCGGCATGGTCGGCCGGGCCGGGCGGCGTCTCTTCATCGACCAGCGCCTGGAATTGCAGCGCGAAATTGACCGCCGGATCGACGAAGCCAGTGATCGCGGCGAAGGGCACGACGAGCGTCGTCGGCAGCTGGTTGAAGCTCAGGCCCACAGAAAAGCCTTCTTCGCTGACGGTCAGGTCCCAGAAGCGCCGCTGCAGCACCACCGTCATTTCGTCGGGGAAACGCTCGACCAGATGGTCGGGCACTTCGACGCCGGGCGCGCGGGTCTTGAAAGTGATGTAGAAATGATGTTCGCCGGGCAGATCGTCGGCCACGGAAACCTCGCCGAGCACGCGTCCGACGACGTCGCGCAGCGCCTCCTGGACGATCTCGTCATAGGGAATCAGGCTGTCGGGCGTGTCGTCCGTCATGATCCGATTGGTGAACGGTGGGGCGGCGAGGGTCAACCCGATTCGTCGCGACGGGCCGGGCCGTGGGCGCGCGCACCTCCCTCCTGTCGATCAACCTTACATTAACCCTGTCCGGCAGCCTTGCATTAACCATCGAGGGGCGCTGAAGCGGCGGCTCCGGGCAATCCGGCAGGCGGATTGCATGGTATGGGCCATGCACAAGGCGATCGTCGTCCTCTTAAGTTTCACCACCGCCGGCGCGGCGAGCGGCGCCGCGGGCGCGACCAGCGTCGATGCGCCGGGCGACATGCTGCTCTTCGCGCTCGGTGTTACGGGGCTGCTGATCGGCCGCCGGATCCGCAGCCGTCGCCGGAACCGCAACCGCAAGCACGACGGTTGACGGCGCGGTCTCCGCCGCCACAGTGATCGGCGCAAAGGGAGACATGCGATGCCGATCGATCCGACCCAGCCATACGATCCCGACAACATCTTCGCCAGGATCCTGCGGGGCGAGATCCCCAACGACACCGTCTATGAAGATGAGCACGTCCTCGCCTTCAAGGATATCAATCCGCAGGCGCCGGTGCATATCCTCGTCATCCCCAAGGGCGACTATGTCAGCTGGGACGATTTCTCGGCCAAAGCGTCGGACGCCGAGATCGCCCATTTCATCCGCAAAGTCGGCGAGATCGGGCGCACTCAGGGCCTCGTCGAGCCCGGCTATCGGCTGCTCGCCAATGTCGGCGGACACGGTCATCAGGAAGTCTCGCACCTCCATGTCCATATCTTTGGCGGCCGGCCGCTCGGGCCGATGATCGCGCGCGGCTGACGCCCTCACCCCCCTGTCGCCGGCTCGCGGCTGTGCTATCGCGGCGGCATGGAAATTCTCTCGACCAACAAGGCCCATGGCGGAATTCAGGGCGTCTACAGGCACGCCAGCGAGGCGACCGGCACCGACATGACCTTCTCGGTCTTCGTGCCCGGCCACGTCGAAGGCGCGCGCCTGCCGGTCGTCTGGTATCTGTCGGGGCTGACCTGCAGCCACGCCAACGTCACCGAGAAGGGCGAGTATCGCGCCGCCTGCGCCGAGCATGGACTGATCTTCGTCGCCCCCGACACCAGCCCGCGCGGCGAGCACGTGCCCGACGACGAATCCTATGATTTCGGCCAGGGCGCGGGCTTCTATGTCGATGCGACCGAGGATCCCTGGGCCGAGCATTACAGGATGCGCAGCTATATCGAGGACGAGCTGCCGCGGCTGATCGCCGCCGAGTTCCCAAAGGCCGACCTCACCCGCGAATCGATCATGGGCCATTCGATGGGCGGCCATGGCGCACTGACCATTGGCCTGCGCAATCCCGATCGATTCAAGGCGGTATCGGCCTTCGCGCCGATCGCCGCGCCGCTCGATTGCCCGTGGGGCGAAAAGGCGCTGTCGGGCTATCTCGGCGAGGACCGGGCGGCCTGGCGCGGCTATGACGCCTGCGCCTTGATCGCGGACGGACACACCGTTTCCGAACTGCTCGTCGATCAGGGCACCGACGATGAATTTCTCGAAGAACAGCTGAGACCGGAGCTGCTCGAACAGGCCTGCGCCGAGGCGGGCATCGCGCTGACCCTCAACCGACGCGAAGGCTACGACCACAGCTATTATTTCATCGCGAGCTTCATGGCCGATCACCTCGCCTGGCATGGCGAACGGCTTGCCGAAGACGCGGCGGCGTCCGATAAGGGGGCATGAGCGAAGACGGGACCGACCTTTTCGTCCGCCGGGCGTTCATCGTCCTTGCGCTTGTCGCGCTGGCCGCGGCGATATTGAGCCTCGGTCAGCTGTTGCTGATGATCTTCGGCGCCGTGGTGCTGGCTGTGATCCTGCGCGCGATTGCCGGCGTCTATCTCAAGACCCGGATGCCCGATGGGCTCGCCGTCGGCCTCGCCGTCATCTCACTGCTCGGCATCATCGCCGGGCTGTCCTATATTTTCGGCGACCTCGTGGCGCGGCAGTTTGCCAATCTTGCCGGGCAGATTCCCGAAGCGATCGACGCCACCCAGCGTCAGCTCGACGCGTGGGGCGTCGACTATGACATTCGCCAGGCGGCACGCGACATCGGCGCGCAGCTTTCCGGTATGACAACGCGCGCCGGGCAATTCGCGGCGTCGGCCGGCGGCGTCATCACCAACGTCATCCTGGTGCTCGCCGGCGCCGTCTTCTTCGCCGCCCAGCCGGCCGTCTATCGCGACGGATTGCTGAGGCTCGTGCCCAAGCACAAGGAGCCTCTGGTCGGCGCCGCGCTCGACGATTCGGGCAAGGCGCTCGGGCTCTGGCTGCAGGCGCAGATCCTGTCGTCGCTGGTGGTATTCGTGCTGACCTATATCGGCCTGACGATCCTCGGCGTGCCGTCGGCCGCGGCGCTGGCGATCATCGCCGGCATGCTCGATTTCATTCCCTTCATCGGTCCGGTCATCGCCGGTCTGCCGGCGGTGCTCGTCGCCTTCAGCGTCAGCCCGACGATGGCGCTGTGGACGGTGGGGCTGTATCTGCTGATCCAGCAGATACAGGGCAATTTCCTCCAGCCGCTGATCCAGAAGCGCTCGGTCGATCTGTCGCCCGCCGTGCTGCTCTTCGCCGTCGTCGCCGCCGGCACCATGTTCGGCATTGTCGGCGTCATCCTGTCGGCGCCGCTGACGGTGGTCGGCTATGTGCTCGTCCAACGACTCTATATCGAACAGGCGCTCGGCAAGGC
>JAIVHR010000222.1 GCA_020200935.1 Sphingomonadales bacterium | reverse complement strand
CGCCCACGCCGAGGACAAAGGCGATCTGGCGGAGCGCCTCGCCGAGGCCCGCGACGACCGGCGGCGCGCCGACAGCAGGCTGGCCGAGCTGCTCGAGATGTTTGCGGCCGGAACCGATTGAGCTATCGGGCCTTGAAATTCGCGAGGGTGGGCCGCCGTCCGCCCCATATCGGCGATAGCGCCCTTGCGCCCCGTCTGCTAACCGCCCGGTCATGAGCTTCGCCGACGCCACCACCTCCGCCCGCACGATCCTCACCGGCCTCCACGACGTGATGGCGTCGCGCTCGCACGCGCAAGCCAAGCTCAACCGGGTGGTCGAGATCATCGGCGAGGCGCTGTCGAGCGAAGTCTGCTCGATCTATTTGCTGCGCGAGGGGGTGCTCGAACTCTATGCGACGCGCGGGCTGAAGCAGGAGGCGGTCCACGTCACCAAGCTGGCAATGGGCGAGGGGCTGGTCGGGGTGATCGCCAAGACCGGGCGGATCCTCAATCTCGACGAGGCGACGACCCATCCCGATTTCGCCTACAAGGAAGAGACCGGCGAGGAACTCTATCACAGCTTCGCCGGCGTCCCGATCGTCCATCACGAGCGCGCGGTCGGCGTGCTCGCCGTCCAGCATGCCGACCCCCGACCCTATGACGATGTGGAGATCGAGGCGCTGCAGACCGTCGCCATGGTGCTTGCCGAGCTGATCGCCAATGCCGAGCTGATCGACGAGACGCCGGCCGATTCCGAAGCCGGGCGCGCGACGATGGCGATGCGGCTCGACGGCCAGAAGCTGGTGCTCGGCATGGGCGAGGGCATCGCCGTCTTTCACCAGCCGCGGATAAATATCGAGCATACCGTCGCCGACGATACCGAGGCCGAGCGCCAGCGCGTCTATCAGGCCTTCCGCAAGATGCGCGAGCAGATCGACGACATGGCGAAATCCGCCGAATTCGGCGTCGGCGGCGACCATGCCGACGTGCTCGAAACCTACAAGATGTTCGCCTATGACGAGGGCTGGAGCCGGCGCATCAATGCCGCGATCGACAGCGGGTTGACCGCCGAGGCGGCGATCGAGCGCGTCCAGCAGCGCACCCGCGCGCGGATGCACGAGATTGACGATCCGCTGCTCGCCGAGCGGATGCACGATCTCGAGGATCTCTCCAACCGGTTGATCAGGATCGTCGCAGGGCAATTGGGCACCGCGGCGCAGATGGGGCTGCGCGACGATTCGATCCTCATCGCGCGCAATCTCGGCCCGGCCGAGCTGCTCGAATATGACAAGAGGCGGCTGAAGGGCGTGGTGCTCGAGGAAGGCTCGCTGACCGCGCATGTAACGATCGTCGCGCGCGCCATGGGGGTGCCCGTGCTCGGCCGGGTCAAGGATGTCCGGCGGCTGATCAACGAGGGCGACGAGTTGCTGCTCGATGCCGAGGAGAGCTGCCTCTATGTCCGTCCCTCGGCGACCATGGTCGAGGCGTTCGAGGCGCGGCTGGCGCGACGGCAGAAGCAGCGCGAGGAGCTGCGCTCGCTGCGCGACGCCGAGCCGGTGACCGTCGATGGCCGGCGGATGACGGTGATGATCAATGCCGGCCTGCGCGACGATGTCGAAGCGGTCGACATGGTCGGCGCCGACGGGGTCGGGCTGTTCCGCACCGAATTCCAGTTCCTCGTTTCGGCGACCCTGCCGCGGCGCGAACGCCAGCAGCGGCTCTACAAGGATGTCATCGAGGCGGTGGGCGACAAGCCGATCGTCTTCCGCACGCTCGATATCGGCGGCGACAAGGCGGTGCCCTATCTGCGCAACGACGGGGCTCCCGAGGAAAATCCGGCGATGGGCTGGCGCGCGCTGCGGCTCGCGCTCGATCGCGAGGGGCTGATGAAGGTGCAGGCGCGCGCGCTGCTCGAAGCGACCGCCGGCAAGACGCTGCGGGTGATGTTCCCGATGGTCTCCGAGCCGTGGGAGTTCGACGAGGCGCGCGCGCTGTTCGAGGCGCAGCGCGTCTGGCTCGAGGACAATCACCACATGCTGCCGACGCATATCTATTATGGCTGCATGCTCGAGGTGCCGGCGCTTGCCGAGATGCTCGACGTACTGCTGCCGCATCTCGATTTCCTGTCGATCGGCACCAACGATCTGACCCAGTTCCTGTTCGCCGCCGATCGCGCCGATCCGCGGCTCGCCGACCGCTATGACTGGCTGAGCCCGGCGATCCTGCGGTTTCTGCGGCGGATCGTCATCCAGGCCAAGGAGCATGAGGTGCCGGTCACGGTCTGCGGCGAGATGGGCGGGCGCACGCTCGAGGCGATGGCGCTGATCGGCATCGGCATCGAGCAGGTATCGATCACCCCGGCGGCGGTCGGCGCGCTCAAGGCGATGATCCGGTCGCTCGATGCCGGGGCGCTCAGGCAGCGGATGGAGGAATGGCTGGCCCAGCCGCCCGACGATTTGCGGCATGCGTTGCTCGACTGGGCGGAGACACGGTCGGTCGCAATCAGCTGATTTCGCCGCATCGCCGTCCGGTCGCCCATTGACAGCCATGCGGCGCTGTTGCGAAGGGCCGGAAAACCGGGAACGCGCCATGTCCGAAGAGTTCGACGAATCCGAAGCGCCGCAAGAGGAGCAGCCGCTTGTCGGCGAGCGGCTGCGGGCGGCCCGCGAGCAGCAGGAAAAATCGCTCGAAGAGATCGCCAAGACGACCCGCGTGCCGCTGCGCTCGCTCGAGAATATCGAGAAAAGCGAGTATGAGGCGCTGCCCGCGCCGACCTACGCGACGGGCTTCGTCAAGGCCTATGCACGCGCGGTCGGACTGAATGAAGCCGAGATCGGCCAGAAATTTCGCGGAGAAATCCAGTTCCGCACCGTCAGTGAGACCAGCCGCGATTATTTCGAGCCGACCGATCCGGCGCGCGTGCCGCCGCGGCTGCTCGCCTGGACCGCCGGTGTCATCGCCATCCTGCTGGCGCTCGCCTACGGCCTCTGGCGCAGCGGGTTGTTCGGCGACAGCGACGAGGACGCCGCGCGGCTCGCCGCGGCGGGCGAACCCCGGCTCGAAGGGCCGGCCGTCCCCGGTCCGGCGTCGGCTGGGCGGCGGGACGAGGCTGCGCCGGTGTCCCGGGCGGTCGGAGGCGCGGTGGTGCTCGAGGCCGAAGACGCGGTCTGGCTCCGCATCTACGAGATCGAAAGTGACGAGGTGCTGTTCCAAGGCGAGCTGCAGCCCGGCGAGCGCTTCGAACTGCCCGCCGATGCCGAGAGGCCGGCGATCCGCACCGGCCGCGCCGAAGCGCTCAGGGTGACGGTCGGCGGCGAGAGAGTCGCGCCGCTCGGCCCGGCCAGCACGACGATCCGCGATGTCCGGATCGACGCGCGCGCGCTGCTTGCCCGCGATGAGGCCGAGCCGTCCGGCGACGATGCGGATACACCCGGCTTCAGCGATCCGACAGGATAGGCGCGCAACAAAGCCCGTGTTAAGAAGCAAGTGAGGGGAAAAATACCATGCGCCACCTGATTGTCGCCGCCCTGCTGTTGAGCGCCGCGCCGGCCGGCTTGCAGGCCCAGAGCGGCGATGCCGACCGCCGCGTCGACCGGCCCTCGACGACGATGTCCCCGGCTTCGACGATACGAGTACCCAAAGCGCCCCAAGCGACGAAGGCCAAAGGCAGGCGGTGTCGGACAATCTGCGCGCGATGGCCAACGAAGAGCGCGACGAGGCCGGTGCGGATGATGATGGCGCCGGCGAAGAGGCGGCCGAGGCGGCGTCATCCGGTGAGGGGCCCTTCTCCGCCCAGGGCAGCGAGCCGCCGCTCCCCGACGATCCGGGCGAAGCCGCCTATGTTCGCGGCTACCGGCTCTGGCGCGACGGCGATTATGCGGCGGCCCGCACCCAATTGCGCGAGACGGTCGAACAATTTCCCGGTCATCGCTTCGAAAGCTATGCGCGCAACCTTCTGGGCCGCGCCTATCTCGACGATGACAAGCCGGCGAGCGCGACCGAAATCTTCGTCCGCAATTATCAGCAGCTGCCGAATGGAGAGCGCGCCGCCGACAGCCTGTTCTTCCTCGGCGTCGCGCTGACCGCGCTCAACTACAAGGACCGCGCCTGCCTGGCCTTCGGCGAGCTGCAGGAGGTCTATGGCGGAAATATCCGTAGCGATATCGCCGAACAGCTGCCGGCCGCCCGCACCGCGGCGGAATGCGATTGATGACGGAGGGCGCGATATGGACGCCGCGCTCCTCAAGCGCTTTCGCGCCGATCTTGCAGGGCTGATCGGGCCGGAAAGCCAGCGCATCGGCATCGCGTTGTCGGGCGGGCCGGACAGCCTCGCGCTGCTGCTGCTGGCGCATCGGACGCTCGGCGATGCCGTCGCCGCCGCCACCGTCGATCATCGGCTGCGCCCCGAAAGCGCCGATGAAGCGAAGCATGTCGCCGCCATCTCCGCCGAGCTCGGCGTCCCGCACGCGATCCTCAGCCCGCCCGAACCGATCACCGGCAACCTCCAGGCCGGCGCCCGCGCTGCGCGCTATGCGCTGCTCGAAGAGTGGCGCGAGAGCGAAGGGCTCGACTGGGTAGCCACCGCCCATCATGCCGACGACCAGCTCGAAACGATGGTCATGCGGCTGCTGCGCGGCAGCGGGGTTGAAGGGCTTGCGGCGGTCCGGGCGATCAACCGCCGGGTGATTCGTCCGCTGCTCGGTTTCCGCAAGCGCGCGCTCGAGGCGATCGTCGCCGACAGCCCCTTCACCGCCATCGACGATCCGAGCAATCGCGAAGAGCGTTTCGACCGGGTCAGGCTGCGGCGCATTCTGGAAGACCTGCCCGATCTCGATCCCGCCGGGCTGGCGCGCAGTGCCACGGCACTGTCGGAAGCCGCCGCCGCGCTCGAATGGGCAACCGTCCGGGCGGCACGGCGGGCGGTGCGCGACGAGGGTGATTGCCTGTGTCTCGACCCGGCCGGGCTGCCCGCCGAAATCCGCCGACGGCTGGTGCGCGACTGTCTCGGCCGGGTGGCGCCAGGCACCGCGCCTTCGGGTCCGGCGCTCGAGAAAGCGATCGCGGGGCTTGAGGCGGGAGAGAAACGGAGCCTGGGCGGCGTGGTGTGCGAAGGCGGTAGCGAATGGCGCTTTTCACCGGCACCGCCGCGCCGAACCGGTTGAAACGGTTCGAAAAACGCCCGACCGACACATCCACCGCTTGTTCATCGGGCGTTGCTATTGGTGTTTTCCGTCCAAATCCCTATTTTGGCTCCGTAGGAAAAGGCGAGAGCGTATGAGCGACGACAAGGATCCGCGCGAAGGCGGCAGCAGTCGACGAGTTGCGCGAGAATAATGTCGAGATCCAGGGCAAGCCCGAGGAGCGCGCTGGCATCTGGACCTATATCCTCGTCAATCTGCTGCCCTTCATCCTGATCTTCGGCATCGCCTTCTTCATTATTCGCCAGATGCAGAAGAATGCCGGATCGGGCGCGATGGGCTTCGGCAAGTCGAAGGCCAAATTGCTGACCGAGAAACAGGGCAAGGTGACCTTCGAAGACGTCGCCGGCATCGACGAGGCGCGCGAGGAATTGCAGGAAATCGTCGAGTTCCTCAAGGATCCGGCGAAATTCTCGCGTCTCGGTGGCCAGATTCCCAAGGGCGCGCTGCTCGTCGGCTCGCCCGGCACCGGCAAGACCCTGCTCGCCCGCGCGATCGCCGGCGAGGCGGGCGTGCCCTTCTTCACCATTTCGGGCTCCGATTTCGTCGAGATGTTCGTCGGCGTCGGCGCCAGCCGTGTCCGCGACATGTTCGAGCAGGCCAAGAAGAATTCGCCCTGCATCGTCTTCATCGACGAGATCGACGCCGTCGGCCGCCATCGGGGCGCTGGCCTCGGAAACGGCAATGACGAGCGCGAACAGACCTTGAACCAGCTGCTCGTCGAGATGGACGGTTTCGAAGCCAACGAGGGCGTGATCATCATCGCCGCGACCAACCGGCCCGACGTGCTCGATCCGGCGCTCTTGCGGCCCGGCCGCTTCGATCGCCAGGTCGTCGTGCCGCGTCCCGATATCGAGGGTCGCGAGAAGATCCTCGAAGTGCATATGAAGAAGGTGCCGCTGGCGCCCGATGTCGATCCGCGCACGATCGCCCGCGGCACGCCCGGCTTCTCGGGCGCCGATCTCGCCAATCTCGTCAACGAGGCCGCTCTCCTTGCCGCGCGCAACGGCAAGCGGCTCGTTGCGATGGACGAGTTCGAGGAGGCCAAGGACAAGGTCATGATGGGTTCGGAACGCAAATCCATGGTGATGACCGAGGATGAGAAAAAGGCGACCGCCTATCACGAAAGCGGCCACGCGCTCGTCTCGCTCCACGTGCCGGGCTGCGATCCTTTGCACAAGGTGACGATCATCCCGCGCGGCCGCGCGCTCGGCGTGACCTGGAACCTGCCCGATCGCGATCGCTATTCGATGTCGATGGAGCAGATGAAAGCGCGTCTCGCGCTGGCCTTCGGCGGCCGCATCGCCGAGCAACTGATCTATGGCGAGGACGCGCTCAATACCGGCGCCGCCAACGACATCCAGCAGGCGACCGACCTCGCCCGCTCGATGGTCATGGAATACGGCATGAGCGAGAAATTGGGCTGGCTGCGCTATCGCGACAATCAGGAAGAGGTGTTCCTCGGCCACAGCGTCGCGCGCAACCAGCAGGTTTCCGAAGAGACCTTCAAGCTGATCGACATCGAGGTGCGCCGGCTGATCGAGGAAGCCGAGCAAACCGCGCGCAAGGTGCTGACCGAGAATATCGACGAGCTCCACAAGCCCTGCAACCGAAGGCGCCTGACCGGAGCCGTCATTTCGCCTATTTGAGCTGCCGGACCATCAGCACGTCGACCGGCGACCAGGTCAGCATCGTCTGGGCGTTCGATCCGATCGCCGCCTGCATCAGTCCGCTGCGCCCGTGGGTCCCGACCACCAGCAGGTCGGCCGCGCGCGCCTCGATTTCCTGCCAGATGACCGTGTGAAGCTCTCCCTCGCCGATTTTTATCTCGAGGCGTTCGCGCAGTTCGTCGGGCAGCTTCGCAAGAAATTCGTCCATCATTTCTAGGGTTTCCTCGCCGGCTTCTTCGCGCGCGTCATCCTGGTCGACCAATCCGCCATAGGCGGGATGGAAGGCGTGCACCAATTCGATTTCGGCATCGGGAAACATCTTTGCCGCCGCGATCAATGCTTCTCGCGAGCAGTCTGAAAAATCGGTCGCCACCACCATCGATCGGTAGGGTGCATGCGCCCGCTTCTTGACCACGAGCACCGGCGCCCTGGCGCGGCGAACCACATAGTCGACGGCCGTTCCGAGGGTGATGTCGCCGAGAGAATTGTGCCGCGCCGGGCCGGTCACGATCAGGTCGGCATCGCGCTGTGCGGCGACTTCGGAAATCGTCTTCGGGGCCGAACCCTTGCCGATCAGGATCTCGATTTCCGCGCCGGTTTCGGGAAGATCGTCGCGTATCGCCTCGATCACCTCATCCTCTCTTGCCGATTCTATTTTCGAACCGGGCTCGACGACATGGAGCAATGCGAATCGACCGCCGGTTTCGCCGGCGAGGGTGACCGCGCGGTCGAAGGGCCGGTCACCCCGCGCCGTCAGGTCCGATGCGAGCAGAATATTCAAGGCGTGGTCCACAGCATTGCTCCCGTGTTTCGTTTCCGACCGATGATCGCGCAGCCGGCGCGCGGGTTCAAGGAGGGGATCGCTATCCCAGCGCGCCTATGCCGAGCAGTAGCACGAAATAGAAGCTCGCGGTGATGAAGCAGAAATTGGCGAGCAGGGCGGTGCGGATCAACGCCCCGACGCGCCCAAGCCGGTAGCCATATTTGAGCTGCTTATATATGTGGAAGAGCGGGATAATTAGCGCCGCCGCCGCGATCCATGTGCTCCCCAGACCGGCAAATCCAAGTGCCGTCAGCGCGATCGCCAGCAGCGACATGAAAGCCAGTGAATAGGTTACGAAGACCGTGTGGTCGTAGAGCCGGTAGCGCCGGGTATAAAAGAACAGAACCCACACGAACGGCACCGAGATCGGGATCAGCAGCCAGGAGAATTTATAGCCGTTGGCCTGGAGCTTGTAGAGCGCCAGATCGGGATTTTCATTGATCTTGGCGATGCCCCGGTCGAGGCGATCCCAGCGCGTGGTGAAGCCGATGCTGTTGCCCTCCCCATCCTCCGATCCGCCGATCGAGGCCAGCACCTCTTCGCCTTCTTCGAGCCCGGCTATATCCTCGTCGAGTTCGGCTGCCCGGCCTTCGAGCTCTGTTCGTTGTTCGGGATCGGCGGCGGCGGCGATTTGCCGATCGATCGCGGCCCGGTCGGCGCGCGCTTGGGTCAGTCGTTCCTCGAGATTCGCCTGCGCCGCACCGGGATTGAAAACGGTGCCGGTGTCGCCCGCCAGATTGCTCAGCGAGGCTCCCGAAACCTGCAGGATCGCGAACATCAGGAACACCGAAAATAGGAACATGCCGAGCGGCGAGACGAATTTGGCGCGCTCGCCCTCGGCATAGCGCCGCGTCAGCTCTCCGGGGCGGATGCAGAGCAGCGGCAATGTGCGCCAGAATTTGCCGTCGAGATGGAGTACGCCGTGGATGAGCTCGTGGAAGATCGCCGCCAGACTGCGATGGACGCGCGCCTTCTGGCCGCAGAAATGGCAATGGGTGCCGACGAGTTCGGTCGCGCAATTGGCGCAGACGCGTGCCTCGCCGTCGCCCTCGCCCCCAACTTCGCCATGACCGGGCTCGACGGCGCGGGCGGCCAGGCCGCCGGTGATCGCCGTGCCGATGCTTTCGATGTCGCTTTCCATTGCGCCTCCCCTGGCGTTTGTTCTTAGCCGCATGCCTTTGCCGCCGTCGATAGGCGCTTTCTCTTGCGCGGCGCGGGCGGGTGCGCCACCCTGCGGAGCAGCAATGGATCAGGTCACCCTATGATCAGGACCGGGCTGCTCGGCGGTTCCTTCAATCCGGCGCATGCCGCCCATCGCGGGATCAGCCGCTTCGCGCTGCGCCTACTGGGACTCGACGAGGTCTGGTGGCTGGTCTCGCCGGGCAATCCGCTCAAAAACCCGGACGACATGGCGCCGCTCGCCGCGCGGCTCGCCATAGCGCGTGAAATGGCCCGCGGTGTGCCGATCGTCCCGACCGCGATCGAACAGGAGCTCGGCACCCGATACACGGTCGATACGCTCGACATGCTGGCCGGCCGCTATCCCAAGCGCCGCTTCATCTGGCTGATGGGCGCCGACAATCTGGCCCAGTTCCACCTTTGGAAGGATTGGCGGGGAATAGCGCGCAAGACGCCCATTGCCGTCATTTCCCGGCCCGGCTATAATGACGATGCCAGAACCGCTCCGGCAATGGCTTGGCTGCGGCGCTACGTCCGGCCCGCAAGCCAGTCGCGTAACTGGACGGAATGGAGACCGCGTCCGGTGAAGATCGAGGGGCTCCCGGTCGCCGACTGGATGCTGCTCGATGCCGGCGACGTGATCGTCCATCTGTTCCGCCCCGAAGTGCGCAGCTTCTACAATCTTGAGCGAATGTGGGGCTTTGGCGAGCCGGCCGAAGCGGTGCGCGGCTGAGCCTGACGCTCCATATCATCGCTCGCGGCAAGATCGGTCGCGGGCCCGAAGCCGAGCTGGTCGACCGCTACGCCAAGCGGTTGACTTGGCCGTTCAAGCAGACGGAGCTCCCCGAGACGGGCGGCAATCCGCCGCCGCCGCAGGAACCCGCGCGAACGATCGCGCTCGACGAGGGCGGAACGCAGCTGGGATCGGTCGCGCTGGCGCGGAAGCTCGAAGACTGGCGCGACCAGGGCATCCGCGAAGTGCGTTTCCTGATCGGCGCCGCCGACGGGCTGAACGACGAGGAACGGGGGAGCGCCGATCTGACAATCGCCTTCGGCAAGGCGACCTGGCCGCATCTGATGGCGCGTGCGATGCTTGCCGAGCAGCTCTGGCGGGCAACCTCGATCCTTGCCAACCACCCCTATCATCGGGAATGAGCGGTGCATGATCCTGCGGCTCCTCGCCATGATCCTGCTTTTTTCAGCGGTGATCGCCCCGCTCGCGTTGGCTCAGCCGCGGACGCAAGCCGAGGAAGCGCAGGCGCTGCAGGAAGCCAATCGCCAGCGCGACATCGCCCGCCAGCGCGCTGCGCAATTCGAGCAGCAGGCGGCAGCCGCCGAAACCGAGGCCGAACGGGCGGCGGCGGCCGAGGCCGCGGCCGCGGCCGAGGTGCAGGCGGCCGAGGCCGATCTCGCCGCCGCCGAGAGCCGGGTCGCGCTGATCGAGCAATTGCGGGCCGCGCAACGCGCGAACCTCGCCGATCGACAGGGCTCGATCATCCAGCTGACCGCCGCCTTGCAGACGATGGCCCGCCGCCCGCCCGTGCTCGCCCTCGTTCAGCCGGGGAGTATTCGCGATCTCGTCCATGTCCGGGCGCTGTTTTCGACGACGCTGCCGATCGTTCGCGAACGCACGGCCGATCTGCGCGCCGAGGTCGCGCGCGGCGCCAATCTCCGGCTGCAGGCGGACCGCGCGATCGCGGTGCTCGACAACCGCCGGGAAGGGCTCGAAACCCGGCGCGAACAGCTCGCCGCGATCGAAGCCGCCTCCCGACTGCGCGCGCGTCGGCTCGAACGATCAGCGATGATAGAGATCGACCGGGTGATGGCGCTCGGCGAGGATGCCGCCGATATCCGCGAACTCATGCTCGAGCTCGACCGGCAGGCCGCGATCCGCGCCGAGCTGATCGAACTGCCGGGCCCCCGCATCCGGCCCACCCGCCCTGGCGAAGCCCGCCCGCCGCGCCGCGCAGCCAGCCGCGGCGAATCGGACCGGCCACCCTATCGCCTGCCGGTGATGGGCGAGGTCGTCGCCGGGCTCGGCGAAGTGTCGGAGGCCGGCATACGCTCGCGCGGGCTGACCATCGCCACCCGACCCGGCGCGCAGGTGATCGCGCCGACATCGGGCCGCATTAGCTATGCCGGCGATTTTCGCGATTACGGCCTGATCGTCATCATCGATCACGGCGGCGGCTGGACGACTTTGATCACCGATCTCGCCGCGCTCGATGTGTCGCTCGGCCAGCAGGTGCGCCAGGGCGCGCCGATCGGCCGCGCCGGCGACGAACGGCCGACGGTGACGATAGAATTGCGCCGCCGCGGAGAGCCGACCTTTACCGCCGGCATCGCCGCCGTCGACGTCGATACCTATCGCGAGCTCGATCAGTTCATGGACGTATTCGAGCGCGTGCGCGCCGAATATGTCGATGAAATCAGCGACGAAGATCTGATGCGCGGCGCGATCGACGGCATGCTTTCGAGCCTCGATCCCCACAGCTCCTTCCTCGATGTCAGCGATTTCGACCGGCTGCGGACGCAGACCGAGGGCGAATATGGCGGGCTCGGCCTGACCGTCGCGATGGAGGACGGCGCGGTGAAGGTCATCGCGCCCTTCGAGGATACGCCGGCCGATCGCGCCGGCATCCAGGCCGGCGACTATATCACCCATCTCGACGATGTGCTGATCTTCGGCGGCACGCTCGACGAGGCGGTCGAGCAGATGCGCGGCGAACCGGGCAGCTCGATCGAACTGCGCATTGTCCGTCCCGGCCGCGACGAGCCTTTCGACGTCACGCTGACCCGCGAGATCATCGAGCTTCGCGCCGTCGAATGGGAAATCGAGAACGGCGTCGGCATCATCGACGTCAACACCTTCAACCGCAATACCGGCGAGGAAGTCCGCGCCGCGATCGCCGCGATCGACCGCGCGGCGGGCGGGCGGCCGACCGGCTATGTCATCGATCTGCGCTCGAACCCTGGCGGGCTGCTCGACCAGGCGATCGCCGTTTCGGACGTGTTCCTCGAACGCGGCGAAGTCGTTTCGCAGCGTGGGCGCCGGAGCGGCGATATCGAGCGCTATTATGCGCGGCCCGGCGATTATGCCCATGGTCTGCCGGTGGTTGTGCTGGTCGATGCCGGGTCGGCCTCGGCCTCCGAGATCGTCGCCGGTGCGCTGCAGGATCACCGGCGGGCGCTGATCATGGGCGAACAGAGCTTCGGCAAGGGTTCGGTGCAGACCTTGCTGCCGCTGACCGAAACGACCGCGCTCAGGCTCACCACGGCGCGCTATTTCACGCCCGCCGGCCATTCGGTGCAGGAGGGCGGCATCGAGCCCGATATCGACGTGCCGCAGCTTTCGAATCCCGACTGGCGCGACGCACCGCGTTTCCGCGAGGCGGATCTGAGACGCCACCTGATCAACGAGGCGGCGGTCCAGGATGACGTGCTCGAAGACGATATCGAGGACGATCCGCGCTTCTCGCAGAGCGCCGAAGAGCTGGCCGAACTGGGCATCGAGGATTTCCAGATGCATTATGCGATCGAAACGATCGCCCGGCTGGCGCGCGGCGAACGGGTCGCTTCGTCGAACGACTAGATTGCGCACCGCCACGAAGCGCCATTCGGGGGACCGAGCATTGACCAACCTCGGGCTTGCGCGGCTGATCGCTCAGGCGACGCCGATCGTTATGTTGGCCGGCGCGCTGGTCTCGCAATATCTGGGCGGGCTCTACCCGTGCGAAATGTGCCATTGGCAGCGCTGGCCACATTATGCGGCGGTGCCGGTCGCCTTGCTTGCGATCCTGATCCGCGATGGCGCAATTGGCCGGGGGCTGTTGCTGCTGGCCGGGTTGCTGATCATGGCCAGCGGGGCGATCGGGGTCTTCCATGCCGGCGTCGAATATGGCTGGTGGGAAGGCATCACCGGCTGCGCGATGACGGCCAATAGCGGGGATTTCTTCCAGGATATCATGGCGACCCCGGTGATCGCCTGCGATCGGCCGCAATGGACGCTGGCCGGAATCTCGCTCGCCGGCTTCAACGCGATTTTCTCGTTTCTGGCTGCTATCACCATCCTATGGCTGACGATTCGCAAGCCCCGCTGAGACGGCCCGGAGACCCGCGGCCCGACATCCATTCGATGATCCGGGTCGACCAGGCCGGCGAATATGGCGCGACGCGCATCTATGCCGGCCAGCTCGCCGTGCTCGGCGACCGCAGCCCGGCGGCGCGCTCGATCACTCGAATGGCACGGCAGGAAGACGAGCATCTGGCGCGCTTCGACGAGATCATCGCCGAGCGGGGCGTGCGGCCGACGGTTCTGCAGCCGCTCTGGGACCGCGCCGGCTTCGCGCTCGGCGCGGTGACCGCGCTGATCGGGCCCGAGGCGGCGATGGCCTGCACGGCCGCCGTCGAAACCGAGATCGACAAGCATTATTCCGATCAGCTCGAAGCGCTCGGCGACGAAGACCCCGAGCTCGCCAAAACGATCGAGCGATTTCGCGAGGATGAGCGCGAACATCACGACACGGCGATCGCCGAAGGGGCCGAGCAGGCGCCGGCCTATCCGCTGATGAGCGGGTTGATCCGGCTCGGCTGCAAGTTCGCCATCGCCGCATCCAAGCGGATTTGACCGAGGGGCGGCGAAGGTTCAGCTTGCCGACAGCCGGGGACACTCATGCTGGCGCGGAAATTTGACGGGAGCCCATACGTTGGGTCTTCGAACAGTTGGAGAAAGTGTGATGATGCGTAGGGTCGGAATTGCTGTCGGCACCCTCATGGTCGGCCTCGCCGCGCTGCCGGCGACCCCGGTCGCCGCCCAGGTCAGCGAACGCGTGTTGGTCATTTATGGCAACGATGCCTGCCCGTCGAGCAATGGCGAGGAGATCGTCGTCTGCGTGCGCCGCGACGAAAATGAGCGTTACCGAATCCCGCCCGAATTGCGCGAAATGCGCGATCTGTCGGCCAATCAGAGCTGGCTCGCCCGCGCGCAGGCGGTCGAATATGTCGGCCAGTCGGGAACGATGAGCTGCTCGCCGGTCGGCCCCGGAGGCTTTACCGGCTGCACCCAGGAATTGCTGCGCCAAGCGCGCGAAGACAGCGGGAGTTCGCTGCTGCGCTTCTGACGAGTCGCAGCGAATCTAGCTCCCCTGCTGTTCGGCGATCCAGCGGTCGATCTGCGCTTCGAGCACGTCGAGCGGCACGGCACCCTGGGCGAGCACCGCATCGTTGAAGCGGCGGAGGTCGAAATCCTCGCCGAGCGCCGTCTCGGCCCGTGCGCGCAATTCGCGGATCTTGAGCTCGCCGAGCTTGTAGGCGAGCGCCTGACCCGGCCATGAGATATAGCGATTGACCTCGGCCTCGATATTGGCGTCGGTCAGCGCGGTATTCTCGCGCATGAAGGCGATCGCCCGTTCCTTGGGCCATCCCATCGCGTGCATTCCGGTATCGACGACGAGCCGCGCCGCGCGCCACATCTCGTAGCTCAGCCGCCCCATATTCTCGGCCGGCGTGTCGTAAAGCCCCATATCGAGACCGATCCGCTCGGCATAGAGCCCCCAGCCCTCGGTAAAGGCGGTGAAGAAGGCAATGTGCCGCCGCCATTCGGGAAGATCGAGCTCCTGCTGGAGGGCGATCTGGTGATGATGGCCGGGCACCGCTTCATGCGCGCTGAGCGCCGGCACCTCCCATAGGGGCCGCTGGTCGAGCAGCGAGGTGTTGACGTAATAGGTGCCCGAAATGCCGCTCTCGGGCGATCCGCTGCCATAATAGGCGGTGGTCGTCCCCTCGGCGATCTCGGCCGGGATCTCGCGGATGCCGTAGGGCAGCCTCGGCAGGGTTTCGAACATCGTCGGCATCAGCCCGTCGAGACGCTTCAGCTCGCGAGCGACATATTGCATCAGTTCCTCGGGCGTCTCGGCGTAATATTGCGGGTCGGTGCGCAGATGCTCGATGAAAGCCTCGCGGCTGTCGAAGCCGGCTTCGGCGGCGACTTCGACCATCTCGCCGCGGATGCGCGTCGCTTCGGCGAGGCCGATCTGGTGGATCTCCTCGGGCGTTAGCTCGGTTGTCGTCATCTGGCGGACGCGAAAGGCGTAATATTCGGCGCCGCCCTCCTGCGCGGAGATGCCGACTTGCTCGCGGCAGGCCGGCAGATATTGCGTCCGGTACCAGGCGAGATGCTGCTCGAATTCGGGCCGCAGCACGGTTTCGATGATCTCGCGCGCTTCGGTGGCATAGCGCTCGAACTGCACCTCGGTGAGCCCGCTCGGCCGCGGCCGCGTAAACGGCTCGTAGAAGCGCGATTGGGTCACATCCTCGCCGATCACGCCCGAGATCGACGTCTCATAGCCGTCGAGCACCGCGCAGGGCAGCGTATAGCCCTGTTCGATCGCCTGAGTGCTGATCGCGATCGCCTCGTCATTGACCTCGGGATAGAGCCGCAGCCGGGCCAGATAGGGTCGTGAACAGCATCACCCGCTGCGGAAAGCTGTTGGCCTCGATGCTCTCGGCGAGCTGGCGTTCGAGAATGCCGCGATTGACCAGGCTGACTGGCGAGAGCCCGCCTTCGGGAATCGCGCGAAGCCGGTCGAGAAACACCTGCGCTTCGCCCGCCCGGCGATCCTCCGCGGCGAGGCTGATATCGCCGACCCGGTCATCATAGTCGCGAACGCCGACGGTAGTGGCGAGGATGGGGCTCTCCCGCAGCACCCATTGCCAATAATCCTGCTCGAGTTGGGCGAGGTCTTCGTCCGGCGTCGCCAGCGCCGGGCTGGCGAGCGAAAGGGCAAGGGCGGCAAGGGCAAGGCGCATCGTCAGTCTCCGAAATGGTTCGCCGCCGTTATCGCGGTCCCGGCGCAAATCGCAAGACGGAGCAAAAACGCCTGCGGCTCGTTGGCCGAAGAAGACGGTTGTTTAGCGGAAGATTCGTCAAGGGAGGCCCCATATGAGCGACAATGTCTACAAGATCACCGAGGTCGTCGGCACATCGGAAACCAGCATCGAAGACGCGATCCGCGGCGCCGTCGAGCGTACCGCGCAGACGGTGCGCGATATCGGCTGGTTCGAGGTGATCGATACCCGCGGCCACGTCGCCGACGGCAAGGTCGTCCATTTCCAGGTGACGGTGAAAATCGGATTCCACATCCACGATTGAACCCTGGGCCGTCCTCGCGCATTGATGGGTCGATGGCAGGGCAGAAGTTTTTCGACGAGATCTGGGGGTATAGCTGCGGACGCAAGCCGCGCCCGGGGTTCGAGGAGATCGCGCGCTGGATTCGAGAGACTCCCAAACCCGAGATGAAGCGGCGCCAGGATTCGGCCGAGGCCGCCTTTCGCCAGCTCGGCATCACCTTCAACGTCTATGGCGAGGAGGAAGAGGCCGAGCGGATCATTCCTTTCGATATCGTCCCGCGCGTCTTCACCCATGGCGAATGGCAATCGCTGAGCGAGGGGCTCGAACAGCGGGTGACCGCGCTCAACATGTTCCTCGCCGATGTCTATACCGACCGCAAGATCATCGCCGACGGCGTCGTCCCCGCCGATCTCGTGCTCGGCAATCCGGGCTTCACGCCGGTCGTCAACGGCCGCCGCCCGCCGCACGGTATCTATGCGCATATCGCCGGCATCGACATGGTCCGTACCGGGCCCGACGAATTCTACGTGCTCGAGGACAATGCCCGCACCCCCTCGGGGGTCTCCTACATGCTCGAAAATCGCGAGGCGATGCTGCGCCTGTGTCCCGAGCTGTTCGAGATTTTCGAGGTCGAACCGGTCGACCGCTATCCCGACGCGCTGCGCGAGATGCTCCATTCGGTCGCCCCCGACAGCGCCTCGAAAGAACCGACGGCGGTGCTGCTGACCCCGGGCCATTTCAACAGCGCCTTTTACGAACACAGTTTCCTCGCGACGATTTTCTCGATCCGCTGATGTTCCGTCCGGATTCGATGCTCGGCGTGCCGGGCCTCATGGCTGCCTATTTCGCCGGCAATGTGACAATCGCCAATGCACCGGGCGGCGGCATCGCCGACGACAAGGCGATCTATTCCTTCATGCCCGATATCGTGAAATATTATTCGGGCGAGGAGGCGAAGCTGCCCAATGTCGAGACCTGGCGCTGCCGCGAAGAGGATGCACTGCAATATACGCTCGACAATCTCGAACAGCTCGTCGTCAAGAAGGTCGACGGATCGGGCGGCTACGGCATGCTTGTCGGCCCGGCCGCGACCAGCGCAGAGGTCGAGGAGTTTCGCGCCGTGCTCAAGGATAATCCAGGCGGCTATATCGCTCAGCCGACGCTCGAACTCTCGACCGTGCCGACCCTGACCGAAAAGGGCGTCAAGGGCCGCCATGTCGATTTCCGGCCCTTCGTGCTGTCGGGGGCCGATCATGTCGAGATCGTGCCGGGCGGGCTGACGCGCGTAGCGCTCGTCGAAAACTCGCTGGTCGTCAATTCGAGCCAGGGCGGCGGCACCAAGGACAGCCTCGTGCTGCGCGCCGACAGCAACCCCCAGCGCCAAAGTCAGTCTCAAGCCGGCCAGTCCCAGTCCCAGTCCCAGGCGCGGGGGGCAAATTAGATGCTCGCCCGGACCGCCTCGTATCTCTACTGGATCGGCCGCTATATGGAGCGCGCCGAATTCACAGCGCGGCTCGTCGAGGCGACGGTGCGACTCGATGCGCTGTCGGCGCGGCCGGCGGGCGAGGGTGCCTGGAACAGCGCGCTGTTCGTCGCCGGTGCGAATGAGGGCTTCGCCGCGACCGGCGATCCGATCAATCCGACCAACGTGTCCAATTACCTGACCCTCGCCGAGGATAATTCGAGTTCGATCCGCAATTGCCTCTCCGCGGCGCGGATGAATGCGCGGGCGGTGCGCACCGCGCTGACCCGCGAGGGCTGGGAAGGCATCAATCGGGCCTGGCTCGGGGTGCGCGATCGCTCGGCGACAGGCGGGGCGCAGGCGACGGTCAATCTCGTCGAGGATCTGAAGGCCGAGATTCGCGGTTTCGAAGGCGCGCTTCACCGCATGCTGCATCATGAGAGCTATTGGTTTCTGAGACTGGGCGCGGCGATCGAGCGGGCCGACAACACGGCACGGCTGATCGATGTCAAATATCACCTGATTCTGCCCGAGGGCGAAAAGGTCGGCGGCATCGTCGATCGCGACCAATGGGGGACGATCCTGCAAACCGTTTCGGCCAACACCGCCTTCCGCTGGCTTTATCGCGAGAGCTTGAGCCCTACCCGCGTCGTCGAGATGCTGACCTTGCGGCGCGAATTGCCGCGCAGCCTCGCCTATGCGGTCGACGAGGTGGTCGAACTGCTCGACGATCTCGGCAAGCGCACCAACTTCCAGGGCGAGGCCGACAGGATGGCGCGGCTGCGGCAGAAGCGGCTCGAAAGAACCCGGGTCGGCGACATCATACGCGGCGGGTTGCACGAATTCCTGCAGGCCTTCATTACCGAGAACCGCCTGCTCAACCAAGCGATAACCCGGCAATTCAGGTTCGATTGATGCGGCTCGATATCCATCACGCGACGCGTTACGCCTATAGCGAGCCGCAGCGCCGGCTCGTCCAGCTGCTGCGCATGACGCCGACCAGCTTC
This sequence comes from Sphingomonadales bacterium, assembly GCA_020200935.1. Taxonomy (GTDB): domain Bacteria; phylum Pseudomonadota; class Alphaproteobacteria; order Sphingomonadales; family Sphingomonadaceae; genus Parasphingopyxis. The sequence continues at coordinate 5,080 of JAIVHR010000222.1, read as the reverse complement.
GCCGCCCAGCATGTCGTCGACTGGCATATCGAAGTCGATTGCGATGCGCGGTTCAAGCGGCATACCGACGGCTACGGCAACATCATGACGATGCTCTATATCGACGGGCCGGTCGAGGAGATCGAAATCGCCGTGTCGGGCGAGGTGTTGACCGACGACCGGTCCGGGATGATCGAAGACGCGCCCGAGCCCTTGCCCCGCGAAGCCTTTCGCCGCTCGACAGAACTGACAAGGGCCGACGAGGCGATCCGCCAGTTCGCGAGGGACGTCCGCGAGAGCGAAACCGACCCGCTCAAGCGGATGCATGTGCTGATGTCGCGGCTGCTCAACGAAATCGCCTTCGAACCGACGCTCGATGCCGTCGAGCGCGACGCGGCGACCGCCTTTGGGGCGAGCCGGGGCGTCTGCCAGGATCACGCGCATATCTTCTGTTCCGCCGCCCGCGCGATGGGGGTTCCGGCGCGCTATATTTCCGGTCATCTCTATCGCCGTGATGGCGCCGAATTGCAGGAGGCGAGCCATGCCTGGGCCGAGGCGCATCTGCCCGATATCGGCTGGGTCGGCTTCGATCCGGCGAACGGCATCAGCCCCGACGACGCCTATGTCCGCCTCGCCTGCGGGTTGGACTATCGCGACGCGGCGCCGGTCGCCGGTCAGCGGCTCGGCGGCGGCGACGAGGCCCTCACCGTCGAAGTACGCGTGACCCAGGCGCAGGCCGAACAGTAAGCCGGCCATCCACAGTGCGATTTGCATCCGGCTTCCGCGCACCCCAGCTTAGGCGCTACTCCGCTCCGCAGGGGCAACAATAGCCGGTTTTTGATGACCTATTGCCTGGGCATGCTGCTGAAGGACGGGTTGGTGATGATCGCCGACACCCGGACCAATGCGGGCATCGACAATATCTCCTCCTACAAGAAACTCCATATCCTCGAACAGAGCGAGGATCGTACGCTGATCGCTTGCACGGCGGGAAACCTTTCGGTCACCCAGACTGCCTTCGCCCTGCTCCAGGAGGGGCTTGCGGACGCGGATGACGGCGGCGATCCCCGCTTTCTTGCCGACCAGACGAACATGCACCGCGTGGCTGGGCTGATTGGCGAAGCGCTCAACGAGGCTCGCTCCGATATCAAGGACACCGCCGGCGAGGACAGCCAGTACAGCTTTTCAGGCTCGATGCTGCTCGGCGGCCGGTTCAAGGGGCGGCCCTTGCGGCTCTTCCATATCTACAAGGAAGGCAATTTCATCAGCTGCCAGCCCGACCGGCCTTTCATGCAGATCGGCGAGACCAAATACGGCAAGCCGATCCTCGATCGTGCGCTGACCTACGAGACGCCGCTCGACGATGCGGTGAAGACCGGGCTCGTATCCTTCGATTCGACGATGCGATCGAACCTGTCGGTCGGCCGGCCGCTCGACATCGTCGTTATCCCGACCGACGAGGGCAAGCCGACCGTCACCCGCCGGATCGAAGAGCATGACGAGTATTTCGACATGCTGTCGTCCAAATGGGCGCTGGCGCTCGCCGAAGCCCGCGCCGCGATCCCGATGCCGCCCTTCATGGAAGGGGTGAGCGGGGAGGGAGAGGACACATAGTTTTCCGTCACCCCCGGACTTGATCCGGGGTCCAGGGCGGCATGCGGCGCCGCCCGCTACCGTGGCGCGTCAGAAGGGCAGCCACATGTAGCTCGCGGTAAGCCCGCCGATGAAATAGGCATCGCCCTCGACCGCCGGAAAGCGCTGGAACAGCTCGTCGGTGTCGTAGAGGTTGTAGACAAGGACAAAGGTCGAGGCGCCGTTCGCACCGACATCGAAGCCGACCGAGGGGCCGGTCCAGTAAACCGGCTGCTGCCCCTCGACCTTGTGGAACAGCGTTCCCGAGCCGTATCGCAGCCCGAAAATGAAGGCGCCGCCCACCTCGCGGCCGACGATATAGCCGTTGGGCTCGCCCTGGTCGGCGAGGACCCGCTCGATCATCCGCGCCAGCCCCTCGGCGCCGTCGCCGAACAGCCCACCTGCCGCGGCGATCAGGTCGTCCTCTTGGTATGTGGTGGCCGGTTCGTCGATCGACGGATCAGCCGACGGACCGGCAGCAACGCCGTCGGCGGAGGGCTCGTTGCCCGGCGTATCGGGCGGGATATAGCCCCCGCTGCTCAGATCCGCCGCCGCCTCGCCACTACCGGCCCGCTCGTAGGGTTCGTCATAGGCTCCGGCGTCGGTGGTCGTGCCGTTGCCGCCATAGTCGCTTTCGTTCCATTCGGACTGCATGGCATCGTCGGGATCGACGGCATCGATCTGTGCGGCCGCCGGCATCGCCGCAGCGAGGCCGATCACTACGGCCAGAAGCGCGAAATTCGATCGAACCATCGGTTTGTCCCCGGAAAATGCTGAACCCGAGGGAATTACCGCCTTCCTGGACTCGCGCGCAATCGCCGCCGGGACGAGGCGAGTCGATATCGCGCCGAAGCGAGTCCCGGGGGGCTTCGGAGCCGATATGGGCATGTTCGGCCCCGCGAATTGCGCTTGTTGAAAGGCTTGGCGCCCCCCGCTATACGCCCTGCTTCGGCTGGACCAGGACACGTGGGTGAGTGGCTGAAACCACCGGTTTGCTAAACCGGCATACGGGGATTACCCGTATCGAGGGTTCGAATCCCTCCGTGTCCGCCAGCCGCCTTTTTACTCTCCGTATCTTTAATGCTTCTAGGCCGCTGGACCGTGTCCGCCAGCCGATCGACCAACTGTTCTCAAATTTGCAGGGGCCGCCGTAAACGCCCAAACTGCCGGCTTATGATCCCACTGCCGACGTGCGCGGCGCATCTTGGAACGGAACCAGTCGTCGCTGATCTTCATCCCACAAAGCCAGGCGCAGCGTCCCGAGCGTCTGCAGCGCCGTGAACCGATTTATCCCTCTCAATCTGGGATATGCCCTCAGCGCTTCGGGGAGCCGATAGAAGGGGATCCGGCTGGCCATGTGGTGGACATGGTGAACGCCGATATTAGCGGTGAACCACCGCAGCACCGCGGGGAGCTCGAGGTGAGAGCTTCCGCGCAAGGCAGCATCGTGGAAGGACCAGTCGGCGCCCTGATCCCAGTGAGCGTCCTCGAACTGATGCTGGATGTAGAACAACCATACGCCCATCGAGGCGGCGATTAGCAGCACGGGCAGCAGGACCAGCGCAACAACGCCGATTCCGAACTGGAAAATCAGCGCTGCCAGCAGGAGGGCCAATGCCGCATTGGTTGCCATCGCGCTGGCCCAATAGATCCATCCGGCCTTCATCAGCCCGATCGGGAGGCGGTGACGCAGGAAGAACAGATAGGCCGGGCCGATCCCCAACAGCACGATCGGGTGGCGGTAGAAGCGGTAGAGCAGTTGCCCGCGATGGGTCAGCGCCTGGAACTCGCGAACCGTGAGCGTATCGACGTCCCCGAACCCACGCGCGTCGAGGTTGCCTGTGCCCGCGTGGTGCAGCGCGTGCGAACGCCTCCAGCAATCGTATGGGGTGAGCGTCAGCACGCCGAGCGCCCGGCCGAGCCAGTCATTGCCGGACCTGCTGGCGAGGAATGCTCCGTGGCCGCAATCATGCTGGATCAGGAACAATCTGAGCAGAAAAAGTCCGGCGGGCACGGTGAGCGCAAGGGCGAGGAAATGCCCGGCCTGGACCGCGACCAACATCAGCCCGCACAACAACAGGAAAGGCACCAGGGTGATTGCGAGTTCGTATCCGCTGCGGCCCGGCCGCGGGTTCCCGAACGCTTGCAGCTCGCGGACCAGTCGCCGCGTATCGATACCCCCGGCGCCGGGGCTCGCCTGGCGGGCCGCGGGGCGATCGAGACGGGTGTCGTCCAGCGGCGCACAGACCACGTCGTTAGCGCCACTGAAGCTCACCATGTCTTTGTTCCTAAGAGATTGATTTTCAAGCAGGCAAACAGCCAGCCAGTTGCTCGGTTACGGTCCGGTGGATGCGCTGACCATGGAACTGTCCGCGCTCCGGTGACGGCTGTCGATCGCAGGGTTCGTAGACGTCGCCTTTCACTTGACGCGGTGAAGCAGGATTATTCGCCCGTGTCGACTTCGAATTCCGCGCCCTCGGTATCGACGCTGACATCGGCGTCCTCACCGCCAACGTCGAGTCGCGCGCCGTCCGGGCCAACGCGGAGGCGTGTGCCCTCTCCGTTGGCGCCTTCAATATTGGCCGGTGCGGCCATCGTTTCGCCTTCGGCTTCATAGTTGCCGGCATCGGCGTCGGCCGGCTCGGGCGTCTCGACGGTCGTTGCCTCCTCGGTGCCGCCGCAAGCAGCGAGAGCGAGGCCCACTGAGCCGAGCGTGGCGGTCAGAATAAATCTTTTCATCAGTGTTTCCTTTCGGCATCGTCGCAGGGTCCAACGCTCGGGATGCGCGCGCGTTCCTGCCGCGTCGGCTGAGACGCCACACCTAGCGCCCAAAAATCTGCCGCCCGGCGAGATCGAGCATGATCTCCTCCGATCCGCCGCCGATCGCGTTGACGCGGACCTCGCGATAGATTCGCTCGACCTTCGATCCCTTGAGATAGGATGCGCCGCCCAACACCTGGCAGGCTTCGCGCGCGACATGCTCGAGCATTCGCGTCGCCTGTACCTTCAGCATCGCATAGTCGGCGGGCTGGCCGGCGCCTTCGCGCTGCTGCCAGGCGAGGAGGTCGACCCAGCTCTGGGTCGCGCCGATCCGCCGCGCCATGTCGGCGAGCTTGATGCGGATCGCCTGGTGGCCGACGAGCGGCTTGCCGAAAGTCTGCCGCTCGCGCGCCCAGTCGGCGGCTTCCTTGAGGCAGACGCGCGCGAAGGCGCAGCACCCCATCGCCATGCCGAGCCGCTCGCGGTTGAAATTCTGCATGATGCCGAGGAAACCGCCATTTTCCTCGCCGATCAGGTTGGCGGCAGGGACGCGGACATCGTCGAAATGGATCGCCGCCGTATCCGAACAATGCCAGCCCATCTTTTCGAGCGGCGTGCGGCTGACGCCGTCCGATTCCATCTCGATCAGCAGCAGCGAGATGCCGCCCGCCCCGTCGCCGCCGGTGCGCACCGCGGTGGTCAGATAATC
>JAIVHR010000221.1 GCA_020200935.1 Sphingomonadales bacterium | reverse complement strand
GGCGCCGCATCGGTCGCCGCCGACGCTTCGGTAACAGTCGAACCGGCGGCGCAGCAACCGAGCCCGCGCGCGGGTATCGTGCAGCTGGCGCAAAATTCCGGACCCAATCCACCCAGCCGGCCGCCGGTCGATACGCAGACGCCGACGCTTCCCGATTGCAGCGAGGTTCGCAATCCGCGGCCCGGACGCAACTGTATCGATCCGCGGCTGCAGGATCGTCCCGACGAGGAGGATGATCATTTCCGCCCGGCCGATCGGCCCCCGCAATAGGGCCCGCCGATGGCTACCGAACAGGCGACGCTGGCGGGGGGCTGCTTCTGGTGCACCGAGGCGATCTACAAGGACGTTATCGGCGTCGAGGCGGTCGAGAGCGGCTATACCGGCGGCGAGACGAGCGATCCGACCTATCGCGCGGTCTGCGACGGCGAGACCGGCCATGCCGAGGCGATCCGGATCAGCTACGATCCCGAGACGCTTTCCTATGGCGACCTGCTCGACATCTTCTTCCACACCCACGATCCGACCCAGCTCAACCGCCAGGGCAACGATGTCGGCACCCAATATCGCTCGGCGATCTTCCCGCATGACGAGGCGCAAAAGGCGGCGGCCGAGGCGGCGATCAAGCGCAACCGGGAAGACTGGGACGATCCGATCGTGACGACGATCGAGCCATTGGGCGAATGGTATCCGGCCGAGGATTATCATCAGAATTACTGGGAGCGCGAGGGCGAGCGCAATCCCTATTGCATGGCGACGATCCCGCCCAAACTCCAGAAACTCCGCAAGAGCTTCGCCGACCGGGTGAAGAGCGAGGGCTGATCAGCCTTTCCGTCATTGCGAGGAGCGAAGCGACGCGGCAATCCAGAGCCGCAGGCGCCGACGCTCGCCGCTCTGGATTGCTTCGCTACGCTCGCAATGACGGCTTGATCCCCGCCCGGACGATCGCGCTCTAGCGCGGCGCGGCGGCGCGGCGGAGGCGATCGTTGATCGCGGCGCCGAGGCCCGTATCGGGGACCGGCGCGACGGCGATACGCGGTCTGTCGCTGGCTTCGGCTTCATGGAGCCGGGCGAAGAGATTGGCGGCGGCTTCGACGAGATCGCCCGACCGGCTGAGGCTCGCATCGCCTTCGACCGGGCCGAAGCCGATCAGCCATTCGCTCGCTTCCGCGGCCATTGCCTCAAGGCGAAGCGGCTTGGCCGGCGCATAGTGGCTGGCGAGCTGCCCGGGCGCTTCGACCGCTCCGCCTTGCGCCTGGGTGATCGTCAGGCCGGTCTCCTGCTTTATCCGCGACGGCGTGATCGGACCGGGCCGCAAGAGCCTCAGATCATGCGAGATGATCGTCGATTCGATGCCGCCTTCGGAAGCGCCGCCGTCGAGGATCAGGCCGATCTTGCCGCCGAGGCTCGCCGCGACATGATCGGCGCGGGTCGGGCTGATCCGGCCGCTGGCGTTGGCCGAGGGCGCGGCGAGCGGCACACCGGCCGCCTCGAGCAAGGCACGCATGACCGGGTGCGCCGGAACACGCAGCGCGATGGTGTTGAGCCCGGCGGTGACCAGAGAGGCGATGCCGCTGTCGTCGCGATGCGGCAGCACCAAAGTCAGCGGGCCGGGCCAGTAGCGTTGGGCGAGGCGGTCGGTCTCGGACTTGAAGCCGGCGATGCGCTTGGCCGTTTCGATATCGGGCACATGGACGATCAACGGGTTGAAGCCCGGCCTTGCCTTGGCCTCGTAGATCCGCGCTACCGCCTCGCCATTGGTCGCATCGGCGGCGAGGCCGTAGACCGTCTCGGTCGGCACCGCGACGCATTCGCCGGCACCGATGCGCCGCGCCGCCTCGGCGATCGCGGCCTCATCGGCCGGCAGGGTCACGGTATCGACAGCCATCGGTGCGGGTTATAGGAAATCGGCGCGCACACAAGAACAGGACCGCCATGAGCTTCACGCCCCCCGCCGCCGAACAGCGTTTCGTGCTCGATCATATCGCCGGCATCGCCGAACTCGCGGAGAGCGAGCGCTTCGCCGAGGCGAGCAGCGACATGGTCGATGCGATCCTCGAGGGGATCGGCCAGCTCGCGGCCAATGAATGGGCGCCGCTCAACCGGGTCGGCGACGCGATCGGGGCGAAGCTGACCGAAGAGGGCGTCGTCATGCCGCCGGGTTTTGCCGAGGCCTATCGCGCCTATGTCGAGGGCGGCTGGAATGCGATCGCCGCGCCGGCCGAATATGGTGGGCAGGGGCTGCCCTTTGCGCTGGCGATCGCCGTACTCGAATCGCTCGGGTCGGCGAATATGGCGTTGTCGCTCTGCCCGATGCTTAGCGTCGGCGCGATCGAGGCGCTGACCCATCACGGCAGCGACGAGCTCAAGCGGCTCTATCTGGCAAAGCTGGTCAGTGGCGAATGGCCGGGGACGATGAACCTGACCGAGCCGCAGGCCGGCTCCGACGTCGGCGCGCTCAAGACCAGGGCCCAGCCCGCCGATGACGGCGGCTGGCGGATCACCGGCCAGAAGATCTTCATCACCTTCGGCGAGCACGACATGGCCGACAATATCGTCCATCTCGTCCTCGCGCGGACGCCCGGCGCGCCCGAAGGCACCAAGGGCATCTCGCTGTTTCTCGTCCCGCGCTACCGGCTCGACGCCGATGGCGCGCCCGCCGAAGCCAACGATGTGCGCTGCGTCTCGCTCGAGGAAAAGCTCGGCATCCACGCCTCGCCGACCTGCGTGATGAGCTATGGCGACGAGGGCGACTGCCATGGCTGGCTGATCGGCGAGGAAAATGGCGGCATGCGCGCGATGTTCACGATGATGAACAATGCGCGTTTGAATGTCGGCCTGCAGGGCGTGCAGATCGGCGAGCGCGCGACGCAGCAGGCGGTCGCTTTCGCGCGCGAGCGCATCCAGTCGGCGCGGGCCGGAGCGGAGACCCGCGATCCGGTGGCGATCATCGAGCATCCCGATGTCCGGCGGATGCTGCTCAGGATGAAGGCGCTGACCATGGCGGCGCGCGCGCTCGTCTATTATGCGGCGGGCCAGGTCGATCGCGCGACGCTCGGCGATGCCGATGCGAAGGCGCGGGTCGAGTTGCTGACGCCGCTCGCCAAGGGTTACGGCACCGATATCGGCTGCGAGGTGGCGAGCCTCGGCATCCAGGTTCATGGCGGCATGGGCTATGTCGAGGAAACCGGCGCCGCCCAGCATTTTCGCGACGCCCGGATCGCGCCGATCTATGAAGGCACCAACGGCATCCAGGCCGCCGATCTCGTCGGGCGCAAGCTCGGGCTCGCTGGCGGCGAGGCGGTCCGGTCGCTGCTCGCCGATATCGCCGCCGATGCCGATGGCGAGCCGACTCTCGCCGTTCTCCATGCCGATTGCAGCGTCGTCGCCGAAAGGCTTGCGGGCGCCGGCGCCGAGGATCGGTTGGCGGCAAGCTATCCCTTCCTCACCATGCTGGCGACGCTGACCTGCGGCTGGCTGCTCGCCAATCAGGCGCGACTTGCCGAAGGAGGCGACGGCGAATTCCTGCGCATGAAGCACGCCGCCTGCCGCTTCTATCTCGATCAGTTGCTGCCCGAGGCAAGCGGGTTGAACGCTGCAGCGACGGCCGATGCCGATATTCTCTATGCGGTCGACGGAGCGGCCTTCGCTGCTTGACTTGCCGGCGGATTTTGGACGGCGGCGAATATTCGCCTATCGTTGGATAAATTCAAATTCTTGGGAGAGACCCGATGTTCATTCGCCTGATCGCACCGATCGCTTTCGCGCTCGCTGCCGCGTTGCCGGCATATGCGCAGGCCGATTCGACGCCGCCCGTCGAAGCGCCGGCCGCGCCCGAGACGCAGGTGTTCCAGCTGCCCGAAGGCTCGCGTCCGCATGACGCGGCGCCGGCGCCCGACGGCAAGATCTGGTACACCGCCCAGCGCCAAGGCGCGATCGGCATCATCGATCCCGCAAGCGGCGAGATCCGCCAGGTGCCGCTCGGCGAAGGCTCGGCGCCGCACGGCGTGATCCAGGGCCCCGACGGCGCCGCCTGGATCACCGATAGCGGCCAGAATGCGATCGTCCGCTTCGATCCGGTAACCGAGGAGGTCGATGTCTGGCCGCTGCCCGATCACGCCGCCGACGCCAATCTCAATACCGCCGCCTTCGATGGCGACGGCGTGCTCTGGTTCACCGGACAGACCGGCTTTTACGGGCGGTTCGATCCGGCGACCGAGGAGATGGAGGTCTGGGAAGACCCCGAAG
>JAIVHR010000056.1 GCA_020200935.1 Sphingomonadales bacterium | reverse complement strand
ATCCGGGACAATGTCGCCCGGCCCTGGTCGACCTCGCCGATCACCGCGTCGGCGGTGACCTCGACGCCGTCGAATTCGGCATGCGCGGCGACCGCGCTGTCGACCAGCCGGACCGGATCGAGATCGAGGCCGCTTGCGTCCTTCTCGACCGCGAACAGCGTGACGCCGTCTTCCTCGCCGGCGCTGCCCGCGGTCCGCGCGGCGACGATCAGCATGTCGGCCGAAGCGCCGTGGATGACGAACTGCTTCCTGCCACTCAGTTTGAAGCCGTTACCGGAACGCTCTGCTTTCATGGAGATTTGCCGCGGTCGATGTTTGCCGCCCTCGTCGATGGCGAGGCCGAGCACCGTCTTGCCGGCGAGGATCCCGGGCAGCCATTTCTCGCGCACGGCATTGCCCGCATCCTTGAGCGCGGTGACGCCCGCGACCGCCGTCGTCAGGAAGGGCGAGGGGGTCAGGTTGCGGCCGATCTCTTCGAGGATGATCCCCGCCTCGACATTCCCGAGGCCTAGCCCGCCATCCTCCTCGCCGACCAGCACGCCGGTGAAGCCCATCTCGCCGAACTGCTCCCACAAAGCATGGGAAAATCCGTCCTTGCATTTTCTGTCGCGAAATTCGCGCAGATGCGAGACCGGAGCCTCGGATCGCACGAAATCCGCCGCCGTATCGCGCAGCATCGTCTGGTCGACATCGTGATAGAGGGGCATCGATTTCCTTTCCGCTCCCTCTCCCCTGAAGGGGAGAGGGCGTTTTCGACCTTCCCTAGCTCGGCAAATCCAGGATCCGCTTGGCGATGATGTTGAGCTGGATCTCGCTGGTGCCGCCCTCGATGCTGTTCGCCTTTGTGCGCAGCCAGGCGCGGGCCGCGCTGCCGCCGCCGCTCGCCTCGCTCTCCCATTCGAGCGCGTCGGAGCCGCCGGCCGCCATCACCAATTCGTGGCGGCGCTTGTTCAATTCGGTGCCGTAATATTTCATCATCGAGGGCTGCGCCGGATGCGCCTCGCCTGCCTTGAGCTGGTCGATGAAGCGTTCGGACATCGCCCGGAAGGCCAGCGAATCGACATCGAATTCGGCCGCCTTGCCGCGCAGCAGCGGATCGTCGAGCCGCCCCGCCTCGTCGCGGCCGAGCCGCTCCGCCATCTGCCCGCCCAGCGACCCGCCGGCCCCGCCGAGCCCCATGCCCGAGATCATCTCGCGCTCATGACCGAGCAGATATTTGGCGACGTCCCAGCCGCGATTGACCTCGCCGACGATCTGGTCCTTGGGCACCTTCACATCGTCGAAAAAGGTCTCGCAAAAGGGCGAATTGCCGGAGATCAGCAGGATCGGCCGGGTCGAAACGCCCTCGCTCTCCATGTCGAAGAGAAGAAAGCTGATGCCTTTGTGTTTCTCGTCGGGGTCGGTGCGGACGAGGCAGAAGATCCAGTCGGCCTTGTCGGCATAGCTGGTCCAGACCTTCTGGCCGTTGACCAGCCAATGGTCGCTTTTGTCCTCGGCCTTGGTCTGGAGGCCGGCGAGATCCGATCCGGCGCCCGGCTCCGAATAGCCCTGGCACCAGCGGATCTCGCCGCGCGCGATTTCGGGCAGGTATTTCTTCTTCTGCTCCTCGGTGCCGTATTTGAGCAATGCCGGCCCAAGCATCGAGATGCCGAAGCTGTTCAGGGGATTGCGCGCATTGATCCGCGCCATCTCCTGGCGCAGCACTTTGGTCTCTTCGGGCGAGAGCCCGCCGCCGCCATATTCGCTCGGCCAGTCGGGCACCGTCCAGCCGCGCGCGCCCATCGCCTCCATCCAGAGCCGCTGGGCGTCATTCTTGAAAGCCGGGTTGCGGCCGCCCCAGCAGATATCGTCGTCGCCGCGCACCGGCTCGCGCATTTCGGGCGGGCAGTTCGCCTCGAGCCACGCTCGGGTCTCGGCGCGGAAATTCTCCAGATCGGTCATGTCGGCGGACTCTCCTCGGTCGGCATATTTTTCTTTAGACCTTACGCTTGACGTGCGCGTCAATTCAAGTCCAGCATGAGCGGTATCCGGCGCAAGACCGGCCAGGCTGGAGAGTATGCGTGCCCCAAATCGGCGAAGCCGTGTTGCCGCGCGTGGAGAGTGACGACGAACGCGCGTTGCGCCGGCGTACGCTGACCCTGACCTTGCTCACGGCGACCTATTTCTTCAGCTACATGGATCGTTCGATCCTCTGGGTGTTGATGGAAGACATCAAGCGCGAAATGCTGCTGTCCGACACCCAGCTCGGGCTGCTCTCGGGTCTCGCCTTCGCGATCTTTTACGCCACGCTCGGGATCCCCGTCGCCTGGCTCGCCGATCGCTATAACCGGCGCAATATCATCGCCGTGGCGCTGGCGCTGTGGAGCGGAATGACGGCGCTTTGCGGTCTTGCGGGCAACTTTTCCCAGCTGCTCGCCGCGCGGATCGGCGTCGGTGTCGGCGAAGCCGGGTCGAGTCCGCCCTCGCATTCGATCATCGCCGATCTCTATCCGCCGCAAAAGCGCGCGAGCGCGATGGCGATCTATTCGCTCGGCGTCACCGTCGGCGCCGGCGCCGGCACGATCATCGGCGGCACGCTCGCCTTCTATTTCGACTGGCGCACGGCTTTCCTCGCGGTGGGCATACCGGGCGTCATCCTGGCGATCTTCGTCTTTCTGTTCGCCGTCGAACCGCGGCGCGGACTTTCCGATGCCGATCAGGTGATGGCGGACAAGACGCCGAGTATCGCCGACGGTTTTCGATCGCTCTGGTCGACCCCCGCCGCCCGCCACCTCGTGCTCGGCGTCACGCTGACTTCGCTGATCGGCTACGGACTGACCTCCTGGGGTCCGCCCTATTATATCCGCAGCTTCGGCCTCGACACGCGGCAGATCGGACTGATCCTCGCGCCGATCCTGATGATCGCGGGAATTATCGGCGTCGTCGGCGGTGGCCGGCTCGCCGATTGGTGCGCCGGACGCTGGGGCCTGCATGCGCAATCCTACATGGTCGCAATCCTCAAGACGATGGCCCTGCCCTTCCTGTTCGGCCTCTATCTGTTCGGAGATGTGTATTTCGCGCTCGGCTGCTATTTCGTCGCGCTGCTGTTCCAGTCCTGTTATCTCGGGCCGACCTTCGCGCTGCTGCAGGGGCTGGCGCCGCTGCAGATGCGCGCGGTCTGGGCGGCGATCACCCTGCTCGTCATCAACCTGATCGGGCTCGGGCTCGGCCCAACGACCATCGGCATCCTGTCCGACCTCTTCGAGCCGCGCTTCGGCGACGAATCGTTGCGATATGCGCTTTTGTGCGGGGCGTCACTGACGCCCTGGGCGATTTTCCATTACTGGCGCGCCGGGGTGCTGCTCAAGCGCAAGCAGGAGGCGGCCGCCGGCACCCCTGCATGATCATCGGTCGCTCCAGACCAGTCCTTGTTCGAAACCCGCTTTACGCCTCGGCGTAAACCGGCCAGCCTTTACCGGGGAGAGAGATATGCGATTCGAAGGCAAGCGCGTGGTCGTCACCGGCGGCGCATCGGGGATCGGCAAGGCGACGGTCGAAGCCTTCATCGCCGAGGGCGCGCAGGTGATGATGGGCGACGTCAACGCCGAGGCCGGCGAGGCGATGGCCGCCGATGGCGCGCATGACAACCGGCTCGGTTTTCAAAGCTGCGACGTCACCAGCGAAGACGACATCAAGCGCCTGATCGATGCCGCCGCCGATCATTTCGGCGGCGTCGACATATTGTTCAACAATGCCGGCGCGGCCGGATCGCGCGCGACGATCGAGGAGATCACGGCCGAGGAATGGGACGCGACCCAGAGCCTGCTGCTGCGCTCGGTCGCGCTCGGCATCCGCCATGTCGTTCCGCATATGAAGGCGGCGGGCGGCGGCGCGATCGTCAACACCGCCTCGGTCGCAGGCCACCAGGCGGGCTTCGGTCCGGTCGCCTATTCGGTGTGAGCGGGTCGATCCACCACCGCGTGCTCCTGCGAAAGCAGGAGCCCAGGGCCGCAGGCGTCATCCCTGGCCGCCCTGGGCTCCTGCTTTCGCAGGAGCACAAAAAAGCATGACTATCGCCGCCGTCCCCGCCCGGCCCGTACCGGTACCGACCAAGCTCGCCTACGGCTTCGGTTCTATCGCTTACGGCATCAAGGATAACGGCTTCGCGACCTTCCTTCTCGTCTATTACAATCAGGTAATCGGCCTGTCGGCGGGCGCGGTCGGCCTTGCGATCATGATCGCTTTGGTGCTCGACGCCTTCATCGATCCGATCATCGGCCAGCTATCGGACCAGACGCGCACCAAATGGGGCCGCCGCCATCCCTGGCTCTATGCCTCGGCGCTGCCGATCGCGGTTTTCTGGCTGCTGCTCTGGCATCCTCCCGAAGCTTCGGAAACCGTGCAGTTCTTCTATCTGATCGGCACCGCGATCCTCGTCCGTTCGGCGGTCTCCTGCTACGAGGTGCCCTCGATCGCGATCGCGCCCGAACTCTCGACCGACTATCACGAGCGCACCAGCGTCCTCGGCTATCGCTACATGTTCGGCTGGGCCGGCGGGCTGACGATGCTGGCGCTGGCCTATGTCGTCTTTCTCTCGCCGAGCGCGGATTATCCGGTCGGGCTGCTCAACAAGGACGGCTATCAGCAATATGCGCTGGTCGGCTCGGTCGCGATGTTCGTCGCGATCATCGTCTCGGCGGCCTCGACACACAAGCGGATCGCCGCGCTGACCCATCCGCCGCGCGAACGCGTCTCGGTGCTCAACATGCTGAGGGCGATGGCCGCGACGCTCAGGAACAGGAGCTTCGCGATCCTGATGGCGACCGGCTTCTTCGCCTATACCCTGCAGGGCATCGTCTTCGCGCTGACGACCTATCTCTACGGCTATATCTGGGGCTTTCCGCAGAGCTATTTCCTCGCCTTCTCGCTGTCGCTGATGGTCGGGGTGCTGATCGCCTATACGCTGGCGCGCCTGCTGACCCGGCGCTTCGGCAAGCCCGGCGGCGCGGCGCGCGCGGTGATCCTGTCGACGGCGATCGGCAGCACGCCCTATTGGCTGCGCCTCGCCGATCTCTTCCCGGCCAATGACAGCCCGGCGATGCTGCCGCTGCTGATGGTCTTCGTCATCGCCTCGACCGCCTTCTCGGTCGCCGCCGCGATCACCGGCGCCTCGATGATGGCCGACGTGGTCGAGGATTCGCAGAGCCATACCGGCCGCCGTTCCGAGGGGCTGTTCTTCGCCGGCGCCTTCTTCATGCAGAAATGCACGAGCGGGATCGGCATCTTCGCCACCGGCATCATCCTGTCGATCGCCGCCTTCCCCGACGCCGCGGTGCCGGGCCAGGTCGCCGAAGCGACGCTCGACCGGCTGGCGCTGACCTATGCGAGCTGCGTCGTCCTCTTCGGCATCGTCACCGCCTTCCTCTATACGCGCTTCCCCTTCGGCCAGGCCGAGCATGATGCGCGGCTCGACGCGTTGGCGGCGATCCCCGAAGGTGGCCTTGCCGCCGCGCCCGGAGCGGCCGCGGCGATCGCCGAGAAGCGCGCCGAATGACCGAGATCGCGCCCAACGTCCCGCTCCAGCGCCGCGTCCCGCCGCGGGTAAAATTCTTCTTCGCCTTCGGCTCGGTCGCCTTCGGCATCAAGGATCTGAGCTTCGCGCTGCTGCTGACCTTCTATTTCAACCAGGTGATCGGCGTCCCGGCGGGCATCGTCGGCGCGGCCCTGTTCCTGGCGCTGATCTGCGATGCCTTCATCGATCCGGTGGTCGGGCATGTCTCCGATCATCTGAGGACGCGCTGGGGACGCCGCCACCCGTTCCTCTACGCTTCGGCGATTCCGGCAGCCCTGTTCTTCCTGCTGCTGTGGAGCCCGCCCGACCTGCCCGACGCGCAGATGGGCCTTTTCATCTTCGGCGTCGCCTTCCTGGTGCGCGCGACGATGAGCTGTTTCGAGGTGCCGATGGCCTCGCTTGGCCCGGAACTGACCAGCGATTATCACGAGCGTACGCGATTATTCGGCCTGCGCTTCTTCTTCGGCTGGCTCGGCGGCTCATCGATGCTGCTCTTCACCTATGCCGTGCTGTTCGAGCCGACCGCCGCCTATCCCGACGGCCAGCTCAACCCGGCCGCCTATCAGGAATTCGCGATCATCGCGGCGAGCGTCATGGCGCTGGTCATCATCGCCGCGGCGCTCGGCACCCATAGCGAGATCAAATTCCTGCCCAGGAACACCCACACACGCGGCACGATCGGCGAGGAATTTCGCGCGATCCTGACCTCCTTCTCGAATCGCGGCTTCAAGATCGTCATGCTCTGCACCCTGACCGCGAACACCGCGATGGGGCTGTCGCTCGGGCTGCTGATGTATTTCATCACCTATTATTGGGAGCTCGGCAGCGCGGCGCTGGCCTGGTTCATCATCGGTCTGGTCACCGGCATCGCCGTCGCCGTGGTGGCCTCGGCCAGGGTCTCGCAGCGGCTCGGCAAGCGGCGGGCGGCGATCCGCTTCCTGATCGCTTCGATCATCCTCCACCCGCTGCCCTATCTGGCGCGCATCTTCGATCTGCTGCCCGAAAACGGCGATCCGATGCTGCTGCCGATCCTCGTCTTCTTCATGGCGGCGGGCAGCGGCGCGCATGTCGCGGCGCTGATCCTCAAGGTCTCGATGCTGACCGACGTCATCGAGGACGACGCCGAGCGCACGGGCAAGCGCAACGAGGGGCTGTTCTTCGCCGGCCAGTTCTTCGTCCAGAAATGCGTGTCGGGCCTCGGCATCGCGATCACCGCCGGGATCATCGCCGTCATCGCTTTCCCGCTCGGCGCGGTGCCGGGCGAGGTGCCGACCGCGACGCTCAACAATCTCGCGCTGATCTATATCGCGATCCACGTCCTGCTGACCGCCGGCGCCGCGGCTATTGTCTCGCGCTTCCCGATAGAGCAGGCTGATCACGACGCGCGGATCGCCCGCATGCGCGGCGCGACGCACAACGCGACACGCTAGAACCGTACAGGACTTCACAGGAGACGCCCGATGGATTTCACCCTGACCGACCGCGAGACCTATTTCAGGGACAAGGTCAAAGCCTTCATCGAAAAGGAAATCCGCCCGCGCGTCGGTGATTATGCCGCCGAATTCCCGCCCGAGGACCGCTGGGGGACCAGCGAGACGCTCGAGGAACTCAAGGCCAAGGCGAAGGCCGCCGGCCTGTGGAATTTCTTCATGCCGCCCCATTCGGGCCAGGAGCATGTCGACGATACGTTCGAGTTCGAGGGCGAGCAGCTGACCAACCTTGAATATGCGCTGTGCGCCGAGGAGATGGGCCGGGTCGGCATCGCCTCGGAGGTCTTCAATTGCTCGGCGCCCGACACCGGCAATATGGAGGTCTTCCACCGCTACGGCACGCGCGAGCAGAAGGAGCAATGGCTGCGCCCGCTGATGAATGGCGAGATCCGCTCGGCCTTCCTGATGACCGAGCCGCAGGTCGCCTCCTCCGACGCCACCAATATCGAAACGCGGATCGAGCGCGACGGCGATGAATATGTCGTCAACGGCCGCAAATGGTGGAG
>JAIVHR010000055.1 GCA_020200935.1 Sphingomonadales bacterium | reverse complement strand
GGCCGCGCCCGCCAAGGCAGTCCGCGCGAGAAATTCACCGCCATCGAAGACATGATCGCGGCGCGCGGTAAATAACCCGGAATATAGGGCGAAAACGATTCAGATTTCGCGAAATGCCCTCAGGCTTTGTGCTATGACGATCCTTTCAAAGGAGGAGGGGGTATCATGCTACCGATCGATGGCGATCTGCTGCGCGAAGTCATGCCGCGAACCAGCGGCAACAAGGCAACATCACAGAAGCGGATAGTCGAAGCGGTTTCGGGCAGCTTGCAATCGACGCTCTCCGAATACCAGATCGATACGCCATTGCGAATCGCGCATTTCATCGCCCAGATTGCACATGAATCGGACGGCTTCTGCACCACGCAGGAATATGCTTCGGGTGCGGCATATGAAGGCCGATCCGATCTCGGCAACAACCAGCCCGGCGACGGCAAGAGGTTCAAGGGCCGCGGCCTGCTACAGCTGACCGGGCGGGCCAACTACCGCCGAGTCGGCGGCATCATCGGGATCGATCTCGAGAAGGACCCCGAGCGCGCCGCCGATCCCGCCACGTCGCTGGTCATCGCTTGCGAATATTGGAAGAACTGGCGCAACCGGGGAATCAATCCGCTTTGCGACCGCGACGATCTGATCGCGGTGACCAAGGCGGTGAATGGCGGCCTTCGGGGATTGGATGACCGGCGGCACTATCTCGGACGGGCGAAGACCGCGATCGCCCGGATCGGCGGCATAGTCGTCGGTGCCGGCCAATCGCCCTCGGCCAGGCCGGTGCTCCGCCGGGGTTCCCGGGGCGCTCCGGTTGCCGAGCTGCAGGCTTTGTTGCGCAAGAACGGATATCCGATCGCGACCGACGGCGATTTCGGCCCGGCGACCGAGACGGTCGTCAAACACTTCCAGACCAGGAAAAAACTCACCGCGGACGGCATTGTCGGCCAAAAAACCTGGGACGCGCTGGGAAGCTGAACTCCGCGCCTGGCCAAACATGCCACGGCACCGCTTTTGCCTCCTCCCGATCTCTGCTAACGTTAACGTCAAGCAGGAAGGGACGGAGCGATGCACGAACTGGTTATCCGCAATGGGACGATCGTCGACGGGCTGGGCGGCGAGCCCTTCATCGGCGATGTCGCGATCGACGGCGATCTGATCAGCCGGGTCGGCAATGTCGAGGGCGAGGGGCGCGAGGAGATCGATGCATCGGGCATGATCGTCGCGCCGGGCTTCGTCGACATCCACACCCATTATGACGGCCAGGCGACCTGGGACCAGGAGATGGCGCCGTCGAGCTGGCACGGCGTCACCACCGTCGTGATGGGCAATTGCGGCGTCGGCTTCGCGCCGGCCGCGCCCGACCGGCATGACTGGCTGATCGGCCTGATGGAAGGCGTCGAGGATATTCCCGGCACCGCGCTCGCCGAGGGGATGGACTGGGACTGGGAGAGCTTTCCCGAATATCTCGACGCGCTCGAAAAGCTGCCGCGCACGGTCGATGTCGCGACCCATGTGCCGCATGGCGCGGTCCGCGCCTATGTGCTCGGCGACCGCGAGAGGCCCGGCGCCGTGCCGACCGAGGAGGACATCGCCAGGATGGCCGACATCGTCGAGGAGGGGGTGCGCGCCGGCGCGCTCGGCTTCTCGACCTCGCGGACGATCCTCCATCGTTCGGTCGACGGCGAGCTGGTTCCCGGCACAACGGCGACCGCCGAGGAGCTGATCGAGATCGGCCGCGCGATGGGCCGGGTCGGCCATGGCGTGTTCGAGATGGCCTCCGACCTGAAGCGCGAATGGAACGAGTTCGACTGGATGGGCGATCTCAGCCGCGAGACCGGGCTTCCGGTGACCTTCGCCGCGCTGCAATCGATCGCCAAGGAGCTGCCGCTCGAGGAGCAGATCGAGAGAACCGCTGAAGAGAATGCCAGGGGCGCCAACATCGTCGCCCAGATCGCCTTGCGCGGCAACGGCATCATCATGGGCTGGCAGGGGACGGTCCATCCCTTCCTCTTCAAGCCGGGTTGGAAGGAGATCGCCGAGCTGCCCTGGGAGGAAAAGCGCGCGAAGCTCGAGGATGGGGCTTTCAAGCGCCGGCTGATCGACGAGGAGTCCGATTACGGCGAGGCGCCTCCCGACATCATGCCGCTGCTGATGGTCGTCGCCAATGGCTGGGCAATGCAATTCGAGATGATGGACGGCTTCGATTACGAGCCGACCGCCGGGGAGAGCATCGCCGCGCGCGCCGAGGCGGCGGGCATGACCGGCGCCGAATATGCCTATGAGCTGCTGATGCGCGACGAGGCCAGGGGCTTCATCTATTTCCCGATCCTCAACTATGCCGACGGCAATCTCGATTTCCTACTGCCGCTCCAGCAGCGCGACGACACGGTCAATTCGCTGTCCGACGGCGGCGCGCATTGCGGCACGATCTGCGACGCCGCCTCGCCGACCTTCATGCTCGAACATTGGGTGCGCGACCGCGCGCGGGGGCGGATCACGCTGCAGAACGCGATCAAGCGCCAATGCCATGACACGGCGCGGCTCTATGGCCTCAACGATCGCGGCGTGCTGGCGCCGGGCTATCTCGCCGATATCAACATCATCGATCTCGCCAATCTCAAGCTCGAAAAGCCCTGGCTCGCCTTCGACCTGCCGGCCGGCGGCAAGCGGCTGTTGCAGAAGGCCAGAGGCTATGTCGCGACGATCAAGTCGGGGCGGGTCACCTTCCGCAACGGCGAGATGACCGGCGAGACGCCGGGCGGGCTGATCCGCGGGCCGCAGACGGTCGAGACGGCGCTGGCGGCGGAGTAGGGAGCCACTGCTCACGCAACAATTCCGTTCGGGCTGAGCTTGTCGAAGCCTTGTTCTTTTCCCTTCTTCCTCGAGCGGGAAGAAAGGCAGCCCTTCGACAAGCTCAGGGCGAACGGCGTTGGCGTTCCGGCCTTCGCATGGAGAGGGCTTGCGGCTATGAGCGCCCGCACGTCATGAAGAATCTCCTCGCCCGCTTCCGCAAACCGCGCCCCGGGCGCGATCCGCAAGCCCTGCTCGATCTGCTCGGCTCGCATGTCGCCAAGCGCCGGGTGCCGAACATCGCCGGGGAGCTCGCCCTGCCCGGGCGCCCGCGCCTTGCCGCGCCGCCGGTGATCCTCGTTATCCTCTTCGCCTCGCGCGCCGGATCGAGCTATGCCGGACGGCTGCTCGCCAATACGCCTTATTTCAACGAGGTGACCGAGAGCTTCCGCCCCGGCCATCTCGATATCTATCGCGAGCGTCACGGCCTCGCCGACACCGCCGCCACCGCGCAATGGGCGATCGACCATCACGGGACCCCGCAAGCCTTCGCGCTCAAGGGCGGCTTCAGCCAGCTGATCGCGGGGACGTTGCTCGGCCTGTGGCCCGAAGCGCTCGAGCGGACGCATTTCCTGCTGCTCGACCGGCGCGACCGGATCGCCCAGGCGGTGTCGCTGTTCAAGGCGCAGGAGAGCGGCCGCTTCCATTCGGTCCAGCCCGAGGGCGCGCGGATGATCGAGGCCGATTACGACGCCGACAAGATCGCTTTTCACCTCGAGCATATCGCCCGCAACCACCGCCGCTTCGCGGCTTTGCTCGACGAGCTCGGCCGGCCGCGGCGGACGGTGATCTACGAGGATATCTGCGCCGACCCGGCGGGCTTCGTCCGCGAGACCTGCGACTGGATCGGCCTCGCCCCGCCCGAGACGGTGGCGACCGAGACCGATCTCGCGCCGCTCAGGGACGAGCTCAGCGAAGCCTGGATCGCCCGCTTCCGGCGCGAGCATCCGGAGGCGGGGTGATCCACCTCCGTTCGGGCTGAGCTTGTCGAAGCCCTGCCCTTTTTCTTTTTATCGGGAGAAAGAAAATACAGCCCTTCGACAGGCTCAGGACGAACGGGTGTCAGACAGCTGTGAACACCACCGACGCCGGAAGCCCCAGCGCGAGGCTCGTCGCGATGACGAGGCTCGCGCCGCCGAGCGCGCGCAGCGCGTCTCCCGCGCGGGGAAAAAGCGAGATGAGGGCCGTTCGCATCGCCCGCAATCCTACAGGCCCCGGCGTTAGCACGCGGTTAAGCGGCTCTCGCGCGATTCAGCGGTTGAATGCGCATCGCCGCGCCGCTATGGAGCCGCGTCTGCCTCCGGGCCGCCCGTCTTCGACGGGCCGGACGCACCGGTCGGGGAGTAGCTCAGCCAGGTAGAGCACTGTCTTCGGGAGGCAGGGGCCGGAGGTTCGAATCCTCTCTCCCCGACCAAATTTGCGGATAGAGCGAAGCTCTTGAGCGTTAGCGAAGCTCCACCCACTTGCCCCCGCCCCCCAACCCGCTAAAGCCCCGTCCCCATGAACG
>JAIVHR010000054.1:7658-10469 GCA_020200935.1 Sphingomonadales bacterium | reverse complement strand
GCGAGGAATCGAGCCTGCCGCTCGATATGGACCGCATCTATCTCGTCGATTCGGGCGGGCAATATGCCGACGGCACGACCGACGTCACCCGCACGATTATTGTCGGCACGCCGACCGACGAGATGCGCGACCGCTTCACCCGCGTGCTCAAAGGCCATATCGCGCTCGCCACGGCGATTTTCCCCAAGGAGACCCGCGGCAGCCAGTTGGACGGCTTCGCGCGCCAATATCTCTGGCAGGCCGGGCTCGACTATGGCCACGGCACGGGCCACGGCGTCGGCAGCTATCTCGGCGTCCATGAAGGCCCGCAACGGATCAGCGCGGCGAACTATCCGGGCACCGGCTGGGACGAGCCGCTCAAGGCGGGGATGATCCTCTCCAACGAGCCCGGCTATTACAAAGGCGGCGATTACGGCATCCGAATCGAGAATCTGGTGGTTGTCGGCGAGCGCGAGATCGAGGGCGGCGAGGCGACGATGCTCGGCTTCGAGACGCTGACCTTCGCCCCGATCGATCGCAATCTGATCAAGCTCGATCTCCTGACCCGGGCCGAGCGTGCCTGGGTCGACGGCTATCACCATGACGTGGTGGCGCGGATCGGCCCGCAGCTGGATGAAGCCACCGCGGCGTGGCTCGGCGAGGTCTGCGCGCCCCTCGGCTAAAAGCCTTCCCGCGCGGAATAATCGTCACCCCGGACTTGATCCGGGGTCCAGGGCGGCAGGCGATGGCGCTTTCGGCTCTGGACGCCCGATCCCCCGCCTGAGCGAGGGCTGTCAAGCCCGGCATGACGGATAGCGTTCAGGATTTCTCCGGCCGCTCGCTCTCGCGCTGCTCTCGCGCCTGCCCTTTGCGGCGGCGCAGATTCTTGCGCAGTTCCTCGGCCAGCCGCTTCGCGCGTTCATCCTTGTCGGTCATGGCGTTACTCTGCCGCTTCGCCGCGCCAAAGCCAAGCCGGCGCTTGACAAACCGGAGCCCATATCGCCATAGGCCCCGGCGTTCCGAACAGGCCGGATGCTGCTGTAGCTCAGGGGTAGAGCGCACCCTTGGTAAGGGTGAGGTCGAGAGTTCGAATCTCTCCAGCAGCACCATTCATTTTTCCATTTTCTGCTGGCGCCCGATTTTCACCCGGTGGCAGACTATGCGCTATAGGCGTTCCAGCAGATGCGCGCGCATTCTCCGAGCGCCAGGACCAGTGGTAGCTCGATCAAACAGGCATAGCCGCACCGCGGGCCGGGGCCGGTGGTCTCGATCTGGCACGGGACCGCCGACATCGTGGTCAGCCCCTGCAATTCCGACGGGATCGCACGCCAGTGGAAGGAGGTTCACCGGATATCGGGCGCCCCCGACGAAGACGGGCTGGTCGAGGGCATCCGCACCGAGCCTGGCGAATCGATCAGCCCTTGGATTTGGGGATGATGCTTATCTGGCCGTTGGTCTCCAGCACGGCATGCTTCACCTGATCCGACCGCTCGAGCCCGTGCGCCTCTTGCGCCGCCGCACCGCGAAAGGATTGTTCCGTGGGTTACACGATCTCGGCCACCAGCCCGTGTCCGAGCGCATCCTCCGCGGTCAAATACCAGTTGTGAAGGGCCTTATCGAGGAGGTCCTGCAATTCTATGTCGCTGCCCCGGACGAGCCGGCGGAAATTCTCGTCTTCCGCCTTCATGCCCACCTCGATCTGGCCTTTGAGGGCATCGATCTCGGGCAGGCTGGCCCGCATGGGTCCCGAGATTTCCACCGATTTTTCAAGCTGCCGCACATGGATCAGCAGCATGCAATCGCGCGTCAGATAGCGATCGGCTTTGGGAAAGGCCGACATGATGGTGACACCCGCCGAATAGACCTGGGTCTTGCCGACGAAGATCATCCGGCGGCCGGTCCGCTCGCGGACGCAGTCGATCTCGAGTACAAGGCGCCGCGCGAACTCGGCGTCGCCGCCCGGTGTGGTCGCCTCGAAGATCACCTCGCCGTCTCCCCCCTCCAGCCCGCGCAAGCTCTCGAGGATCTCGGTGGCACTCTTTTCGTTAACCTCGCCAAACAGCGAAATATCGGCGGGTCTCTTCTTCAGATCCGGCATGGGAATTCCTGACGGGATACGGCAACGGCCGCCCCCTTGGGAGGCGGCCGCGCCGATTGCTGCGCGATGGTATCGCCTATTCGCGTTCGCGCTGTTGCTCGCGCTGACGCTCGCTTTCGGGCTCGTCCTGCTCACCCTGCTCCTGCTGACGCTCGCGCTGATTCTGGTCGCCCTGCTGCTCCTGCTGACGCTGTTTTTCGCGTCCGCCGTCCTGCTGCTGCTGCTGCTTCTGATTGCCTGCCATTTTCTTCTCCTTTGAAATGTCTGAAAGTCAGACAGCAAATCAAACAGTTGAAGCTTCGGAGGCGTTCCCGCCGAGCCGCCAGGATTCGCCCGGCGGGGGGATTCCAGCGCCAAACGGATCGAAGCGTTCCGCGTGGCGACGGATTACGGTGACAGTGCACTTAATTCGGCGATGAACTCACGCTGTCCTACACGCGCCCGCCCATGATATAACCGAGTCGCGTCTTCGAGCGTCGGCTCTTTGACCCCGTCGATCCCCACACTTCACCGCTCTCGCGCGGTAGAGGTGGGACATGTGCGATTCCTCGCCGAATGATCGTCGCTCTTAACGGCATCTCCAGGGGCCGTTCCGTGTAAAGCATGTGGGAACTTAAGGCCGCCCCGCCCCGGACCGCGACATGCTGTGGTTGACCTGCCCGGCGAGTTGCCCGATGCGCGGGCGATGCGCTTTTTCTCGGATAATGCGGCGGCGGTTTGCGAGCCCGTGATGG
>JAIVHR010000054.1:0-7611 GCA_020200935.1 Sphingomonadales bacterium | reverse complement strand
CGGAAGGGAAGGGCGCCAGGCTCGCGCCCGCCGAAATCGAACGGATCGCGGCCGGCATGCGCGGCGACGTCCACCAGACGCCGATCCACGCCGTCTCGATCACCCAGGCCAGCGAGTATGGCTGCGTCTATGCGCCCGGCGAGGTGCGGGCGATCGGCGATCTGTGCAGGGAACGCGGCTGGGGCCTGCATATGGACGGCGCGCGCTTCGCCAACGCCGTCGCCCATCTCGATTGCACGCCGGCCGACGTGACCTGGCGCGCCGGGGTCGACATGCTGAGCTTCGGCTGTGTCAAGAATGGCGGGATGAATGCCGAGGCGATCATCCTGTTCGGCGATGCGCGGGACAAGGCGGAAGAGATCGGGTTCCGCCGCAAGCGTGGCGGGCACCTGCTCTCCAAGGGCCGCTATCTCGCCGCCCAATTGCTGGCGATGCTCGAGGGCGATCGCTGGCTCGACAATGCCCGCGCGGCGAATGCCGGGGCGAGGCTGATCGCCGATGCCGCGCCGGGGCGGCTGGTCTATCCGGTCGAGGCGAACGAGGTGTTCATCCGCTTGTCGACCGAAGAGGCGGCGTGGCTGCGCGATCTCGGCTTCGATTTTTACGATTGGGGCGAGGGCGAGGCGCGGCTGGTGACGAGCTGGGATCAGCGCGAATCGGACATCCGCCCCCTCGCCGACGCCATTCGGGGGTTGTGAAAATAAATCCTGCCCGTGACGGGAGGAGCCTGCGGTCTGGACGCCGCGGGCGCTCCGCATCCCGGCCTAAAGCAGCGCGCGCAATCCCT
The DNA here is from genome assembly GCA_020200935.1 of Sphingomonadales bacterium. Taxonomy (GTDB): domain Bacteria; phylum Pseudomonadota; class Alphaproteobacteria; order Sphingomonadales; family Sphingomonadaceae; genus Parasphingopyxis. The sequence goes on along the minus strand of JAIVHR010000054.1, from coordinate 6,824 downwards.
CGCGATAGGTCGGATGGCGCGGCGCCCAACCGAGTTCACGCTTCGCCTTGCCGTTGGCGACGCGGCGATTCTCGGCATAGAAGCCGCGCGCCGCTTCGCTGAGCCCGGCCTCGTCCATCGTCTGCAGCGGCGGCGGCTCCTTGCCGAGCAGCGCGCAGGCATATTCGGTGACGCGGTTGTGGCTGGCCGGAAGGTCGTCGGCGATATTGTAGATGCCCGGGCCGCCGCGATCGAAGCTCGCCATCACCGCGCCGACGATATCCTCGACATGGATGCGGCTGAAGACCTGGTCCGACAGGTCGATCCGATGGGCCTCGCCGTCGCGCACCCGATCGAGCAGCGAGCGGCCGGGACCGTAAATGCCGGGGAGGCGAAAGATCCGGACATCCTTGGGTAGCTTCTGCCAGGCGAGATCGGCCTCACTGCGCGCCTGCCGCCTTCCGCTGCCGACCGGTGCGCTTTCATCGACCCAGGCACCCTTGGTGTCACCATAGACGCCGGTCGAGGAAAGATAACCGATCCAGCGCGCCGGCCCCGAGGCGATCGCTTCGCCATAGCGGTCGAGCACCGGATCGCCGAACTTTCCGGGCGGCACCGAGGAAAGGATATGGGTCGCCTCCTCCAGCGCCCGATCTACGCCCTCGCGATCGTCGAAAGCGATGCAACCCTGGCCCGCTTCGCGCCGCGTCGCGGAAATGCCCCAGCCTTCGTCGCCGAGCCTCTCCGCCAGGCGGCCGGCGGTGTAGCCGAGCCTGAAGATCAGCAGATGTCCGCTCATCACCCGCGAATGGCACATTTTTGCGTCACAATGAAACCGCGATGCTGTTGCCTCCGGCGCTGGTCGTCCCTAGCTCGAACCGATGCTCGATATGCAATCCGCTTCCGTCACTCCGCCGCGCGCCATCCTGCGCGAAGAGTACCGTCAGCCCGACTGGCTGGTGCCCGACATCGCGCTCGATTTCACGCTTGATCCCGGGCTCACGCGGGTGCGTGCGCGGCTGACCCTTGAACGCATCGGCAGGCATGACGCGCCGATCCGGCTCGATGGCGAAGGGCTCAAGCTGATCGAGGTCAGCCTCGACGGCGAGATGCTCGGCACCGACCGGTACCGGCTCGAGGACGATGCGCTCGTCATCCCTTGTGATGCCGACAAAGCTCGACTCGAGACACTGGTCGAGATCGCGCCGCAAGCCAACAGCCAGTTGATGGGGCTCTATGAATCGGGCGGCATCCTGTGCACCCAGTGCGAGGCCGAGGGGTTTCGGCGGATCACCTTCTTCCCCGACCGGCCCGACGTGCTGACACGCTATTCGGTGCGCATGGATGCCGACAAGGCGGAATATCCGGTGCTGCTCTCCAACGGCGATTGCGTCGAAAGCGGCGAAGGCGAGGGCAGCCGCCATTGGGCGCGCTGGGAGGATCCTTGGCCCAAGCCCTCTTATCTCTTCGCGCTCGTCGCCGGCGATCTCGTCGCCAACAGGGACAAATTCGTCACCCGTTCGGGCAAATCCGTCGATCTCGCCATCTGGGTCCGCGAGGGCGATTTGGCCAAGACCGGCCATGCGATGGAGTCGCTCAAAAAGGCGATGAAGTGGGACGAGGAGACCTACGGCCGCGAATATGATCTCGACCAGTTCAACATCGTCGCGGTCGCCGATTTCAATTTCGGCGCGATGGAGAACAAATCGCTCAACATCTTCAATTCGCGTTACGTCCTGGCCGATCCCGATACCGCGACCGACGGCGATTACGATGCCATCGCCGCGGTCGTCGCGCATGAATATTTCCACAACTGGTCGGGCAACCGCGTCACCTGTCGCGACTGGTTTCAGCTCTCGCTGAAGGAAGGCTTCACCGTCTTCCGCGATCAGAGTTTTTCGGCCGATCAGGGGTCGCCGGCGGTGTCGCGGATCAGCGATGTGCGCGCTCTGCGTTCGGCGCAGTTCCCCGAGGATGCCGGTCCGCTCGCCCATCCGGTGCGCCCTGACAGCTATATCGAGATTTCCAATTTCTACACCGCGACTGTCTACAACAAGGGCGCCGAGCTGATCCGCATGCTCCATACGTTGCTCGGCCCGGAGGCTTTCCGGAAGGGCGCCGATCTCTATTTCGAGCGAAATGACGGACAGGCGGTGACCTGCGAGGATTTCGTCGCCGCGATGGAGGATGCGAGCGGGCGCGATCTTTCCCGCTTCCGCCTCTGGTACAGCCAGGCCGGAACGCCGCAGCTTTCGGCGACGATTGATCATGACGCTGGATCGGCGCGGGCGACAGTGCGGCTCGAACAGTCGATCGAGCCGACGCCGGGGCAGGTTGACAAGCAGCCAATGGCGATCCCCGTCAAGCTGGCCTTGTTCGGAGCGCATTCGGGCAAGCGCTTGGGCGAGGAGATGCTCGGGCTGCTCGACGAGCCGTCCGAGGAGATCGTCATCGATGGCATCGCCGAACGGCCGGTGCTGTCGATCAACCAGGCCCGCGAGGCGTTGCGTCGCGATATCGGCGCGGCGCTCGCCGCCGACTGGCGCGCCGCCTATGCGGGCAACAGCGCCGAACGTTACGAATATTCGCCCGAGGCCAAGGCGAAGCGGCGGCTCGGGAATACCGCATTGTCCTTCATTGCCGCCAGCGGGGCCGAGGATGCGCCGCAAATGGCTTTCGCCCAGTTCGAAGCGGCGGACAATATGACCGACCGCCAGGCGGCGCTCGCGGTGCTCGCCAATGGCGATTCGCCCGACAGGGTGGCCGCGCTCGCAGGCTTTTACGAGCGCTATCGCGACAATGCGCTGGTGCTCGACAAATGGTTCGCGATCCAGGCGATCTCGACGCGCGACGATACCGCCGCGCGGGTCGAGGAACTGGCCGGCCATCCCGACTTTACCTTGCGCAATCCGAACCGGTTGCGCTCGCTAGTGACGAGCTTCGGGGTCAACCAGCGCGCCTTCCACACCGTCTCGGGACGCGGCTACCGCTTCCTCGCCGGCATCGTGCTCGAAGCCGACAAGATCAACCCGCAGACCGCCGCGCGGATGGTCACCCCGCTCGGCCGCTGGCGCCGCCTCGAGGAGGGCCGGTCGTCGATGATGCGCACCGAGCTCGAGCGAATCGCCCGCAGTGAAGGACTGTCGAAGGATCTCTACGAACAGGTTTCGAAGAGCTTGGGGTGAAAAATCCTCCCCGTCGCGAAGCGATGGGGAGGGGGACCATGCAAAGCATGGTGGAGGGGCCGCGAGCGGAGCGAGCTCCCTCCGCAAATCTAACACCCTACCGATAATTGGTCGCGATGCCCCTCCACCGCCTTCGGCGGTCCACCTCCCCATTTGCTTCACAAACGGGGAGGACTGTTTTCAACCCGCCACCCAGTCGGAGACCTCCGCCGCGACCCGGTTGGCGGCGCTGTTCAGCGCCTGCGCCAGATATTGCGCTTCCTCGACCGCGACCGGCTCGCTGGCTTCGAAACGGCGCGTGCGGATGCCGCCAACTTCGTCATCGATCACCGCCTCATAGACGATGACGACCTGGCGGCTGCGCGAATCATAACCGAATTCGCGCAGCTGGCCGTTGACGATCAGCCCCGGCGAGGAGCTGTATTGCCGCGGATCGAGTACGATCCGTCCGGTGCGCGCCGCGACCACCTCGCCGACGAGATCGCGGAACAGCGCATTGGGCGTATCGGCCCAGATCGCATCGGGGAAATAACTGACCGTCGTCTCGCCGGTTGTCACCGCGAGCCGGTTGGTCGAGAGCTTTTGCGGGATCTGCGGCTCGGCGATGGTGATCGACCGGCCGTCGGCGCCGGCCCGGCTGGTCCCCGGCTCGACGGTCTGTCCGGGCGTCAGGGTCAGCAGGAAGGGCGGCGGGTCTTCGCCGAAGCTGATGCAGCCGGGCAGCGCGAGGAGCATCAGGAGTGCGGGCCATAGTCTCATTGTCGCTTCCTTATCTCGGCTCGTAATCGGGCAGCGCGCGCGCCCCAAGGAGCGAGCCCGCTCCCTGGTTGTTGAGTCGCTCGGTCAGCTGGTTGATCGTCGTCGTCGTCTCGCGCAGATCGCGGACCAGCTGGCCTACCTCGGGAATTGTCTGGCGCGAGAAGGCGGTCATGCCGGGCTCGGCGGCGCTGATCGTGCGATCGAGCGATTCCATGCTGGTTTCGGCCGAATTCACCGCCTGGCGCAGGTCGGCCATAAGCGCGCGGCCTTCGGTGTTGAGTAATTCGTCGGTGGTGTTGGCGAGCTGACCGATCTGTTCGGTGGCGCGGCCGGCCCGCTCGATGGCGATCCGGGTCTCGGCCATCGTCGCGGCGATTTCGGGGCCGCGCGCGGCGAGCTCGGCCGAGAGTTGCTCGGTATTTTCGAGGATGCCGGCGATCGAGGCCTGGTTGCGGTCGCCGAGCAGTTCGGTCAGCCGCTCGGTCAGCGTCGTCAGCCGCTCGAGCAGCTGCGGGGCGCTGTTGAGCAACTCGCCGAAGGCGCCGGGGCGGGTCGGGATGACCGGCGCGCCGAACGGGCCGATCTCGTCGATCGGCTCGGCGCCCCGCTGCCCGCCTTCGAGGGTTATCTGCGAGACGCCGGTAAAGCCGATGCCCTGGACCGATGCGGTGGTGCCTTCGAGGATCGGCACTTCCTCGCGAACCCGTACGCGAACCCGCACGAATTCGGGGTTGTTGGGCAGCAGCGCGATCTCCTCGATCTGCCCGACCGGCACGCCCGAATAGGTGACGCCCGATCCGCGCGCGAGGCCCTCGACGCTTTGTGCGAACAGTATGTCGTAAGGCTTGTCGTCGCTGCCGCCGAGCCGCGAGAGCCAGATGATGAAGAAGGCGAGCGCGACGACCAGCAGCAGCACCACGCCGCCGACGAGCATCTGATTGGACCTGTTTTCCATTGCTCCGCCTTCCTACCCTTGCGCCGCGCCTTGAGCCGCGCGGCCGCGCGGGCCGTTGAAATATTCCTGTATCCAGGGATGATCGGTGGCAAGCAATTCCTCGATCGTCCCGGTGGCGATGACCTTCTTGTCGGCGATCACCGCGATACGGTCGCAGATCGCATAGAGCGTGTCGAGATCGTGGGTGATCAAAAACACGGTAAGCCCCAGCGTTTGCTTGAGTTCGACGATCAATTCGTCGAAGGCCGCGGCGCCGATCGGATCGAGCCCGGCGGTCGGCTCGTCGAGGAACAGCAAGGTCGGGTCGAGCGCCAGCGCGCGGGCGAGGCCGGCGCGCTTCCTCATTCCGCCCGACAGCTCGGAAGGGAATTTGGGCGCGGCCTCGGCCGAAAGTCCGGTCATCACCACCTTGTAGGTGGCGATCTCGTCGAGCAGATCCTCGTCGATATTCTTGTAGAATTCGCGCAGCGGCACCTGGACGTTTTCGGCCACCGTGAGCGTCGAGAACAGCGCGCCGTTCTGGAACAGCACGCCCCATTTGCGCCGCAGATCGAGCTCGCGCTCGGCGCTCGCCTGGTCGATTTCCTCGCCGAAGATGGAGATGTCGCCCTCGTCGGGCCGCTGCAGCCCGATGATCGAGCGCATCAGCACCGATTTGCCCGATCCCGACCCGCCGACGACGCCGAGGATCTCCCCCCGCCGCATTTCGAGATCGAGATTTTCGTGCACGACCTCCTCGCCGAAGCTGTTCCTCAGCCCTCGAACCGAAATGATGACGTCTTCGCTCATACCCAGCCGATCGAGGAGAAGAAGACCGCGAAGAAGGCGTCGATCACGATGACGAGGAAGATACCCTGGACGACCGCGGCGGTGGTCTTGAGCCCGACCTCCTCGTTGGTGCCCTGGACGAGCATGCCGTTGAAGCAGCCGGTCAGCCCGATGATGAAGCCGAAGACCGGCGCCTTGATCAGCCCGACCCACAGATCGGTGATCGGCACCACCTCGCGGATGCGCAGGATGAAGGTCTCGGGCGGGATGCCGAGGCTGATCCAGCAGAGGAGGCCGCCGCCGATGATCGCGACGACGCTCGAATAAAAGGCCAGCAACGGCATCATCAGCGTCGTCGCGAGCACGCGCGGCAGCACCAGCGCCTCGAAGGGCGGGATGCCGATCGTGCGCATCGCGTCGACCTCCTCGGCAAGCTTCATCGAGCCCAGTTGCGCGGCGAAAGCGCTGCCCGAGCGGCCGGCGACCATGATCGCCGTCATCAGTACTCCGAGCTCGCGGATCGTGATCCGGCCGACCAGATTGATGGTGAAGATCTCGGCGCCGAACTGCCTGAGCTGCACCGCGCCCTGCTGGGCGATGACGATGCCGATCAGAAAGCTCATCAGCCCGATAATGCCGAGCGCGGCGATGCCGACTGTCTCGAATTGATGCGTCACCGCGTTGAAGCGCAGCCGCCGCGGATGGCGGATGACGCTGCCGCTGGCGAGCACCAGCCCGCCGAAGAAGACGAGCAGTCCCTTGAGGTTGCGTCCGGCATCGATCACCGAGGCGCCGGTACGCTCGATCGTGCGGATGAGCATACCGCCCTCATCCGGGCGCATCTGGGCGCTTTCCTCGACCGCGCTGACCTGTCTGACCAGCTTTTCGCCGTCTTCGCTGAGCCCGATGATTTCGGTGCCATGTTCGCGATGGAGCTTGTGGAGCAACCAGGCGCCGAGCGTGTCGATCCGCTCGACATCGCCGACCTCGGCGCGGGCAGGCGAATAATCGAGTTCTTCGAGCCGCTTGGGCACGTCGGCGATGCGCGCGATCGTCAGCCGGCCGCTGAAACGGAGGACGCGCTCGCCCCCTTCCTCACGCTCGCTGAAATCGGCATCGGAGTCCATCGCCTTGTCTATTGGGGGCAATTTGGGCAATCGGCAAGCGGGGCTTTCAAC
>JAIVHR010000053.1 GCA_020200935.1 Sphingomonadales bacterium | reverse complement strand
CCCCAGATTGCGCCATTCCGCCATCGTCATCCAGCGGCTATGGCGCTCGTGAACGCGCGGGCAGCGGGTCGGGTAGGTGCGATTGCCTATCGCGTTGCGATCGAGTCCGGAGGGAACGTTGACGGCGATCCCCCAGGGCTCGTTGTTGCGCCATCCCGCATTGTGCAGATAATTGCCGATCGAGGCGAGCCCGTCGGCTTCGCTGCGCCAGATCTCGGCGCGTCCGTCGCCGTCGCCGTCGATCGCTAGGCGGCGATAGACGCTCGGCAGGAATTGCGGATAGCCGAAGGCGCCGGCCCAGCTGCCCTCGAGCGCGCTGCGCGGCACGCCATCGTCGATCATCTTCATCGCGGCGATGAATTCGCCTTCGAACAACTCGCGCCGGCGGCCTTCATAGGCGAGCGTCGCCAGCGATCGCGGCAGATCGAACCCGCCCATGACCCGGCCATAGGCGGTTTCGTGGCCGTAGATGGCGACGGTGATCTTGCCCGGCACGCCGGTCCGCCGTTCGATGTTGAAGAGCTGGGGGCGGACGCGCCGATAGGCGGCACGCCCGCCCTCGATCCGCGCGGCATCGACATGGCGCGCGCGATAGGGCGCGAAGGGCGGGATGGCCGAGTTGGGCGCGCCGCCGGGCTGATCGCGGTCGAGCTCAATGACGCGGCTGTTGAGATAGAGCGTCGGCATCACCTGATCGAGTGTCTGGCGGCTGACGCCTTCGGCGAGCGCCCGGGCGCGCAATTCCGAAAGATAGGCCTGGAAGCCGGCCTCGGTCTGCGCCGCGGCCGGCATCGCACAGAGCCCCGCAATCGCCAGAATGAGTACACCGAATCCGCGCAACAACATCATCACAACCTCCGCGGTCACTCTGCCACAGCGCTCGACGCAAATGCATCCCCCTTTTACACAAAGAGTTGCACCGGCGGCAGGGCGCGCGATAGATGCGCCCGATGGGGAGAGGTGGCCGAGTGGTTTAAGGCACCGGTCTTGAAAACCGGCGTGGCAGCAATGTCACCGTGGGTTCGAATCCCACCCTCTCCGCCAGCCACCCCCAGCACTAGTCTCTCACTACAGGCCTGCCGCGGTTAGCCGCGGAACAGGCGGCTTGCGGCCTCCCATTCCGTATCTGTCGCATCACTTTCGGCGTCTCTTCAGCCGCGATCGGGGAGCTTTAGTCGGGCCGTCTCTGGCAGCTACCACATCGGTTCGGTTTCCCTGTTCCACGGGAATTAACAGGGAAAAACATGTTTTTCGGTATCGAAACAGGCGATTCGAGGTCGAATGTTCGTCATATCCGAGACTAAAGTCGCGTAATATCAGTGTCTTGTGACACCAAAGCCGGCCTTTCCCTGTTGTTCGACGGAACAGGGTATTTAATCGCCGGAACAGGGACCGTTATCGCCGATAACAGGGGTTTTATTCAACGGAACAGGGGGGCTGAGCATCTTCAAATCTCAGCACTTCGCGCTGCTTCGACCAGGCCAGCGGGATGTCGAGTTTCCTGAGCGCTTCGAGATTGAGATGATGCGGTTGGCGCCCCTTGAGAATCGCGCGCTGAATGTCGGGCGCAAGGAACGCCAGGCGCAGGATGTTGCGATCATAGGGCGATACCGGTGCCGCTGTTATCACGGGCATCCCGCGTTCGTTGCGGAGCCACGCATGCGCCTTGCGAACGGCGGCGATGAGAACCGGGTCGGGCTGCGGGGCTCGCGAACCTGAGGGCACGACCAGACGTCGTCCGCCGCGGCGCGGCAGGATGATCGGCAGCGACACTGTGGTGATCTTGCGGTTCCGATCGATGATCGTCTCGTCCTCGGCGAGCCGGCTCGCCAGCCCTGAAAGATTATCGGCCTCAAAAGCAATTTGTAGTCCGCGCTCGGAGAGGGTCGCTGAGTGCAGGATCGCAAGCGGATCTTTGACCCGAGGAACCCACCGGTGGATAGCGTCGGCCACGACCCGCTCGATTTCGGGAGCCGACAGCCGCTGGACTATTTTCCGGTCCCTTGAACCGGCACCCTGCTGCAGCGAGGCGGATACATAGTAGCGATAGTGCCGCCCCGACTTTCCGCGTGATCTTGTTGGACTCATCGGCTCGCCGGCAGCATCAAACAGCTTGCCGGTCAGCGGTGCTCGTACCGTCCTGCGACCAACCCTCGCCTGGTGACGCCTGGCGTTGGCATCGAGATGGTGCTGCACCTGCTCGAACAGATCCTCCTCGACGACTGCCGCGTGGCCGCCGTCATGAACCTGACCCTTGTGAACGATCTGACCACGATAGATCCGGTTGCGCAGCAGATGGAACAGCGCGCCGCGGCTGAATGGCTGGCCGCCCATGATCTTGCCCTTTGCGCTAGTCCACCGCTTGGAATGGACCCCCTCTTTGGTCAGATCGCGCTGCAACGAATGGACCGATCCGAGTTCGAGATAGCGGGCGAAGATGTGTCGAACGGTTTCGGCCTCGGTATCGTTCAGGCGCAGAATGCGATTGTCATCGACAGGCAGATCGTAGCCCAGTGGCGGGTTGCCGCCCATCCACATGCCCTTCGCTTTGGAGGCGGCGATCTTGTCGCGGATGCGCTCGCCGGTCACCTCGCGCTCGAACTGGGCGAAGGAGAGCAGAACGTTGAGCATCAGCTTTCCCATCGAGCCTGTCGTATTGAACGACTGGGTGACCGAGACAAAGCTGCAATGGGCCTTCTCGAAGATCTCGACGATACGCGCAAAATCGGCGAGCGAACGGGTCAGCCGATCGATCTTGTAGACGACGACAATGTCGATCCGTCCCGCTTCGATATCGGAGAGTAGCGCCTGTAGCCCCGGTCGCTCGGTGTTGCCGCCCGAATAGCCGCCATCGTCATAGCGATCGCGAAGCGCCGACCAGCCCTCGCTCGCCTGGCTCAAAATATAGGCTTCGCAGGCTTCGCGTTGGGCATGGAGGCTGTTAAACGACTGGTCGAGGCCTTCCTCCGAGCTCTTGCGCGTATAGATTGCGCAGCGCCGTTTGCTCCCCGCCATCATCCGTTTCGCAGCCCGAAGAAGCGCGGTCCGTTCCAGCGCGATCCGGCAATGGCCGTGGCGGCTGCCGAGAGGCTGGCGAAGGTCTGGTCACCCCAACGAAAGCCATCCTCTTGCACCACGACCGTCACCTCGCGACCCTTCCAGTTGCGGGTCAGCCGGGCACCGATACCAAGGCGCCTCCCTTCAGGTTGGACGGCGCCGGTGCGCGCCAGGATCTTGCGAGTATCGGCATCGAGGCCGCCAAAGGCTTCCGCTTGCATACGCCATGCCAGCAGCATGCGCATGATCGGCTCGGACCGGAGCGGCGGAGGGGTGCCGAAGCGCCGCCTCCAGGTGTCGCGCAATCCGTCGAGGTCTTCCGTCTCCAGCTCCGCCACCAGATCGTCGACATCCTTGCTCATTGGGTTGCCTCGATCCAGTCGCCTTGGTCATCTCCGTAATGCTCGCGCCATTTTTGCGGTTGAGCATCCTCTCCAGCGTATCGAGCTTGGTCGGCGCTTTCGTCGTTGTTGTGGTCATATCGTGTCTCCGGTTCAGTGCGGGGCCGGAAATGGCCGCCGCTACCGGGACGAGCCCGGGCATGCCGGGCGTGGGGTCATCAATGCTCGACGCGGGAGCGAAGTCCAGTGGAATCCGGCCCCTCCCCGCAATCCACAGAAATGGCGCTTACCGTTTGAGGTGTATTCGGCGATCAGCTGGTCGCCGTCATAGACGTAATAGTTGGTCGCCACCCCGCCGCCCGAGGTCCGCTGCAGCCGCCCGCGCCCGTCATAGCGCAAGGTCAGGCTCGCCGCCCCGCCGACGACCGCGCTCGTCATCCGGTTTTCCGGATCATAGCCATAGCTGTCGGCGCCCCGAGGCGGTCAGGTTGCCGCTATTGTCATAATCGAACGCCACTCCGCCGGCGCTGGTATGCTGGTTGAGGTTGTTGCGCGCATAGCCGCGGTTGACCGAAGCGCTCCCGGTCCACACCCAACCGTCATTCGACATCGCCCGCGTCACCAGCTGCGAGGCCGGATTGTAGGTGAAGTCGCTATAGGCCAGCGTCTCGTGATCGAGCCGCGAGGGGCGCGATACCGGATCGTGGACAATCTGCGTGTCGCGCCCGTTCGCCCGCCTGATCTCCTCGAGCCGGCCGTATTTGTCCCAGTCGTACCAGACCAGGGTGCTCGTCCCGGAACCGCGGATCTCGGTCACCTGCCCGGCGGGCGTGTAGAGATAGGTGCCGTACCAGCCGTCGGGCCAGGTCAGCCGCGTGCGCCTGCCGGCTATGTCATACTGATAGCCGAGCGTGCGCCCGTCCTGCAGCTGGCTCGCGAGCCGGCCGAGCGATCGTAGCTGTAATCGATCGTCGAGATCGTCCCGCGCGCCACCTGCGTCTCGCGGCCGAGCCCGTCATAGGCGTAGCTCGTCGTCGGATAGCCCGACGAACTCGTCGAGGTCAGCCGCCCGGCATTGTCGTAGGCATGGTTGCGCAGCGGGCGGGAGGCTCGGGGTGTAGTCGACAGCTGCAGCAAATCGGATCGCCTCCAACTAATTTAGTGCACTGTCACCGTAATCGTAATCTCGTAATCTGGTCCGCTGGAGCCGGCCCTTGCCGTCGGACCAGATCAGCCTCGCGTTCGGCTCGTTTTCCACGACGCTATTTCAGCCGCGAAAGTAAGATCATTCCGTAGCTTCTCGATCGTTGAACGAGCGATAGGCGACTTGGAGCGCTTCAGTGCACTAAGAAGCATGAGCCGGCTTTCCCCATTTGCTTCATCCATGATCATCTCGACAACCTCTTCGATGTGATCGGCATCGCACATGGTGGCCAAGGCGTCCCCTAAACCGTCCTTGAACCGGCTTTCGTCGGGAGCTTTCTCATATTCGGCTCTCAGAAGCGGCCAGGCATGGATGGCTTCGCGCAGAGCCAACCCCCGGGCAATCCATTCGCGATTTGCGTCAAGATACGGAATGGGAAGATGTTTTAGCAAAACCGGAATCGCCCTGATCTGATCCGGACGCGATCCGACTAGCTGCCAAAGGCTTTTTACCGATATTCCCAAATCATTTAAATCGGAAATCACTGGTGCGACATCCGCCGAAAGTTCTTCTCGTCTTTTGCGAAGCGCTTCGTCCCTGGCAGCGCGCTTTGCCACGAATTCTGGATCACTCTCGAGAAGTTTCATAACTTCTCCTGCCGTCATCCCTTTGGAAGTCATATGCGTCCTACATTCCCGGCACACGGATCAGATTAATGCGGCCATCCAGCGTCGCATCGAGTAACGGCCCCGACAGCCGCGTGGTCGTTCTAACATACAGGTCGAAGCGTAGTCCATTCCTCTGCGAGTAGCTCAGATATGCTCTGAGCTGTCCTGACAAATGGAGCCGCGCCACGTTCTTGACCTCACTTAGCGAAAAGTCAGTCAATCCGTCAGGAATTCGAACGCGGCCATTAATCCGAATTCGGGTTGACCGGCCAATGTTGTATCGCGCCCGAACTACGGCCTCTCCCCGACTCCCGGTCACACGAATGCCTAACGCGTCACCGACAACCTCTCCGGTTTGAACGAGCGCATCTCGGGTTGCGCCGTATGCGTCGCCGATCGCCTCCCCTGTGTTCTGAAGAGCGTCGAAGACGCCACCAACTATACTACAATGGGCACCCGGAGGACATGCTCCTGAGCCAGCAGTTTGAGGACGCGGCCGATATGACAACATTTCCTGCATCAGTCCCACGTGGACGGCTTCCATACCTTCCAATGGACTGCTGTCGCACACCTTGAACGCACACCTGCTCATCATCCCCGTCGGATCGCTCGCATTCATCGGATCGTTCCCGACATAGGCGTAGAGGTTCATGCCGTCTTCGTAGCCGATCGGGTCGGTCTGCATGAACCGGCCCAGGGTCGGTGAGTACATGCGGGCCTTGTAATGGTTCATCCCCAGCTCGGGCAGCCAGATTTGGCCTGTATAGCCGAACCGGCCGGCATTGCCGGTGCCCGGGATGCCCCAGTCGTCATAGACGTTGATCGTGGTCACCGTGCCGGAGTTGTTCGACACGCCGACGATGCTGCCCCGCTCGTCGGCCAGCAGATATTGCCGGTTGCTCGCCGCGGTGCTCGCACCCTCGAACCAGACCAGCGGATCGTCGACCCCGGCGCCGTGGACGAACCGGCGGCGGACATTGCCCGAGCCGGTATATTCGGCGACCAGCTGATCGCCGTCATAGACGTAATAGTTGGTCGAGCTTCCCCCGCCCGATGTGCGCTGCAGCCGGCCCTTGCCGTCATAGCGCAACGCGAAGGCGCTCGATCCGCCGACATCGGCGCTCGTCATGCGGTTCTCGTTGTCATAGACGTAGCTGTCGGTGCCGCTGCCGGTGAGGTTGCCGCTCGCATCGTAGGTGAAGCTCACCGTGCCCGCCTGGGTATACTGATTGAGCACGTTGATCGTGTAATCGCGGTCGACATCGACATCGAGGTCCCACACCCAGGCGTCGTTCGATACCGTCCGCGTCGCGATCTGCGAGGCCGGATTGTAGGTGAAGTCGGTATAGACGAGGGTCCGGTGGTTGAGGCGGCTCAGCCGCGAGACGGGATCTTGGACGAGCTGCGTGTCGCGCCCGTTGCCGCGGCGTATTTCGTCGAGCCGGCCGTATTTGTCCCAATCGTACCAGACCAGCGTGCTCGTCCCGGAATCGCGGATCTCGGTCACCTGTCCGGCGGGCGTATAGAGATAGGTGACGTACCAGCCGTCGGGATATGTCAGCCGCGTGCGCCGGCCGGCCGCGTCATACTGGTAGGAGAGCGTGCGCCCGTCCTGCAGCTGGCTCGCGAGCCGGCCGAGCGGATCGTAGCTGTAATCGATCGTCGAGATCCCCGAGCGCGCCACCTGCGTCTCGCGGCCGAGCCCGTCATAGGCGTAGTTGGTGGTCGGATAGCCCGAGGAGCTGGTCGAGCTCCGCCGCCCGGCATTGTCATAGGCATGGTTGATGAGCTGCCCGCGCCGGTTTCGCAATTGCGTCACCAGGCTGCGGCTATTGTATGTCAGCTGCTCGTAGCTCGCATCGGGGAAGGTGGTGGTCAGCAGCCGGTCATAGCCGTCATAGGCATAGTTGGTGCGGTGGGTCGAGCCGAGCCCGTCCTGCCGCCAGGCGACCTGGCCGTTCGGCGTGTAGCCCATCTGGATCTCGACCCAGCCGACTCCGCCGCTGCCGAGCACGCCATAGCCGCCGACTACCTTGGTCGGCCGGTCGATCGCGTCGAGCGTCGTCACCTGGATGCGATCGGGACCCAGCGTGCCCGTCGTGTCGAGCGCGCAGGCGTCGCCGGTCAGGCTGTTGAACTCGGCCGGGTTCATGCGCTGCGCCGTGCAGACGCGCCGGTTGCGCGTATCGTAGCTATGCTGGGTCACGGCATGGACGCTGCCGCCGCCGAGCATCCGCTCGCGGGTCACAAGCCGGCGGGTGTTGTAGAGATAGTCGGTGCTCTGCAGCAGGGTCAGCGTGCGGTCGGTCGGGCTCGATACGCTGCCCGTCTCGACCGTCAGCGGCTGGTCGTCGGCCTCGCGCCAGGTGGTGACCGTCGCCACCCTGTTGGTCGAAACCTCACCCACCGGGGCGATCTCCCAGGTCCGCCGGCCCGAAAGGTCGTAATCGTAATAGCTCGCGTCGTTGGTGCCTCCGAGCGGCCCGTCCTCGCTCAGGACGCGGCCGGCATTGTCGTAGGTGTAGGCGGTGTTCGACCAAAGGGAGTAGGCGCCATTGGTCCGTTTCACCGTTATCGGCAGCATGGTGTTC
>JAIVHR010000220.1 GCA_020200935.1 Sphingomonadales bacterium | reverse complement strand
CGATCGGCTGGTGCTCGTCCGCTACGGCAGCGTGGAGTGAAGCGCGGCTGTGCAAGATCGTTGCTGATTGGATGCGCGATAGCGGGCTGCGCTTCGCCGACGCTCGAACCCGCCGCGCCGGCGCCCGTAACGGCTCCCGTATCGGAGGTCGACGGCGAGCGGGTGTTCCGGAAATGCTATGGCTGCCATTCGATTGAGCCCGGTGGGGCGGCACAGAACGGACCCAACCTGCATGGCATCGTCGGGCGCCGCATCGCGAGCGAACCGGAATTCGACTATTCACCGGCGATGGAGGCTTTCGCCCGACGCGAAGAGGTCTGGACGGCGGAGCTACTCGCGCGTTTCGTGGCCGATCCCGAAGCGCTCGTGCCGGGAACGGACATGTTCGTCCCGCCCGTTACCGACCCGGAAGAGCGCGCGGCGCTGATCGATTTTCTGAAGGCCGATCGAGGCAATTAGCGAAGAGAATATTGGAAAAGTCGGGACGGACCCGCAGCCGATCGCTCAGGCGAATTCGCGGTCGAGCAATTCGGCGGGATCGAGATCGAGCCGACGGATATGGGCGGCGATCCGGGGCCATTCCTCGTTGAGGAAGCTGTCCTTCTCGCTCTTGCGCAGCTTGGTGGCGGCGCCGCTGGCGACGAACATGCCGACGCCGCGCTTGACGACGACGATGCCGTCATCCTGGAAGGTCTGATAGGCCTTGGCGACGGTCAGCGGGTTGGCGCCTTCCTCGGCCGCCAGCGCGCGCACCGAAGGCAGAGAGTCGCCGTCGGCATAGGTGCCGTCTAGGATTGCCGCCGCGATCTTGTCGCGCAGCTTCATGTAAACGGGTTGATCTGCCTTTGCCATCGCGATCTAGTGTAGTAATACAGTGCGCCGCGTCAAGGAAAAAAGCGATTTACGCGGCGATCGGAGGCTTCAGGGCGTCCAGACGCTGACGACATCCTCCTCGTCGGGGCGCGGCCGTTCCTCGAGCTCGCCGTCCCGGCTGCCGAGAAAGATAAAGCCGGCGATTCGCTCGTGCGTATCGCCGAAAGCATTGCGTACCGCGTCGGAATAGGCCGCCCAGCCGGTCACCCAGCCGCCGGCAAAGCCCATTGCATGGGCGGCGGCGAGGAGATTGTAGCAGACCGCGCCGGCCGACAATTGCTGTTCCCAGAGCGGAATCTTGCTGCTGTCCCTGGGTGAGAAAAGCGCGACGATCAAGGTCGGCGCCTGCTGCGCGAATTGCTCGATCGCCTCGATTTCGAGGCGACCGGCGTCGGGCCGGTCGATTCGGTAGGCCATTTCGAGCATCGCCTGCAACGGCTCGCGTTGTTCCCGCCCGACAATGACGAAGCGCCAGGGAGCGAGCTTGCCGTGATCGGGGACGCGCATCGCGATATGAAGGATTTGCGCCAGTTCCTCGTCGCTCGGGCCCGGCGCAATCAGGTCGCGCGGGCGGCTCGAGCGTCTCGTCGAAAGAAAGGAAAGCGGCGTCGAAAGGTCATTGAATCGCATCACCGCCTGTTAGCATGACGGTTTAATTGCACTAGTCCCTTCACAGGGGAGATTTCGGCGCTAGTCTGCGCCGCCGCAGCGACGCGTCCCGCCGAGGCCGCGCGAAAATATCGAGAGGGGTCGTAGCGTGAAAGACATATCCTTGTGGAACGAAGGCGACTGGATCGTCGCGATCGCAAGCGCCATCCTGCTGGTGTTCCTCGCCGTCGGCGCCTGGGCGGTCACCCGGCCGAGGCCGGAAGTCGGCGGTCACCCCAAGGGCCTCTACATCCTCTTCTTCGCCGAAATGTGGGAGCGATTCTCCTATTACGGCATGCGCGCGCTGCTGATTTTCTATCTGACGCAGCACTGGCTGTTCAACGACAGCGCCTCGAACATCATCTACGGCGCCTATGTCAGCCTGGTCTATATCACGCCGGTGCTGGGCGGCTGGCTCGCCGACCGCTATCTCGGCCAGCGCAAGGCCGTGCAGTTCGGCGCCGTTCTGCTGACAATCGGCCATTTCTGCATGGCCTTCGAAGGGACCGGCGGCCAGGACGATGCGACGATCAACGTCTTCTGGCTCGCGCTCGCTTTCATCATCGTCGGCTCGGGCTTCCTGAAGGCGAACATCTCGGTGATCGTCGGTCAGCTCTATCCGCGCACCGATATCCGCCGCGACGGCGCCTACACGATCTTTTATATGGGCATTAACGTCGGCGCGGCGATCGGCACGATCATCGCCGGCTATCTTGGTCAGACGGTCGGCTGGGCCTATGGCTTCGGCGCCGCTGGCTTCGGCATGCTGCTCGGGCTGATCGTCTTCGTCGTCGGGCGTCCGCTGCTGCTCGGCCGCGGCGAACCGCCCCGGGCGCTCGCCAAGCGCCGCGAGTTCACGCTCTACGGCGTCGGCGTCATCGCGGTCGTCGTGATGTGGGCGCTGATCCAGTATCAGAGCGTGGTCGGCGGATTGATGCTGGTGTCCGGCGTCGCGCTGCTCGGCTATGTCCTCTACGAGGCCTTCAAGCTCGAAAAGGAACCGCGCGAACGGATGTTCGCGATCCTGTTCCTGATCGCCTTGCAGCCGCTGTTCTGGGGCCTGTTCGAACAGGCGGGCGGTTCGCTCAACCTGTTCACCGATCGCTATATCGACCGGCAGGGCGTGCCCGCCTCGCTGTTCCAGTCGATCAACCCAATCTACATCATCCTGCTGGCCCCGCTGTTTGCCGGACTTTGGACCTTCCTCGGCCGAAGGGGGCTCGAACCCTCGACGCCGGCCAAGTTCGGCCTGGGTCTTGTGCAACTCGGCTTCGGCTTCCTCGTGCTGGTCTGGGGCGCGGCGACCGTAGGCCCGGGGGCGCTGGTGCCGGTGATCTTCCTGTTCGGAATCTATCTGTTCCACACGACCGGCGAGCTCTGCCTGTCGCCGGTGGGACTATCCGCGATGAACCGGCTGGCACCGACCCATCTCGCCAGTCTGATCATGGGCGCGTGGTTCTTCGCCACCGCGGGCGGCAACTATGTCGCCGGCATGATCGGCGCTGCGACCGGCGGCGAGGACGGCGCAATGACGCGCGAAGCGACGCTGTCGATCTACCAGTCGATCGGCCTCTTCGCGATGGGCGTCGGCGTCGCGGTCATCCTCATATCGGGGCTGGTCAAGCGGCTGATGCATCTCGATACGCTGGAGGACGACACGGTCGACGACGATATGTACGGCCAGGCCGGGCTCGCCGAACCGCAGGCGGCCGGCATCAACACGGAAGGCGAAGTGCGCAAATGATACGAGTGACCGGGGCCGCGGCGGCATGTCTGATGCTGCTTGGTTGTGCGACGACGGGGAGCAGCGGGGGGAGCGGTACCGCCGCCGCCGACGAGCGCCGCAACGAGACGGCGGTCGATCCCGATCCCTACCCTTCGACCTATCGCCGCTATCCGGGTGTGCCGACGGTAATACGCGGGGCGACGATCTATGACGGCGAGGGCGGCCGGATCGACAACGGCATGGTCGCCTTCGCCGACGGCGAGATCGTCGCGGTCGGCCAGAGCGTGCCGGTTCCCGAAGGCGCGACCGTTATCGACGGAACGGGCCTCTGGGTGACGCCGGGGATCATCGACATACACAGCCATCTCGGCAACTATCCCTCGCCCTCGGTCGACGCCCATTCGGACGGGAACGAGGCAACCGACCCCAACACCGCCAATGTTTGGACCGAACACAGCGTCTGGCCGCAGGATCCGGGCTTCAGCCGCGCGCTCGCCAATGGCGGCGTGACGACGCTCAATATCCTGCCCGGCTCGGCGAACCTGTTCGGCGGCCGTTCGGTGACGGTGAGGAACGTGCCGGCGCGGACGATGCAGGGAATGAAGTTTCCCGGCGCGCCCTACGGCCTCAAGATGGCCTGCGGCGAAAATCCCAAGCGCGTCTATGGCAGCCGCAACCGCTCGCCGGCGAGCCGGATGGCCAATATCGCGCTCGCCCGCCAGGCCTGGATCGACGCCACCAGGAAGCGGCCAAGGCGCTCGCCGACGGCCGCCGGGTCGGGATCGAAATCTCCGACGAGGAGGCCTGGCAGTGGCTGTCGATCAACCCGGCCCGGGCGCTCGGCATCGATGAGCAGACCGGCAGCCTCGCCGCCGGCAAGATGGCCGACGTGGTTCTGTGGAACGGTGATCCCTTCAGCGTCTATACCCGCCCGCAGATGGTCTGGATCGACGGCGCGTTGATGTATGACATGAATGATCCCGAAAGGCGGCCGGTCACCGACTTCGAGCTGGGACAGCCCGGAGAGGGGACGGTCCGATGAAACGCATCCTCTCAATATTCGCGCTGCTCATGGCAGCTCCGGTCGCCGCGCAGACCGTGGCGATTACCGGCGGCACGGTGGTCATCGGCGACGGATCCGATCCGATACCGGGCGGCACCGTCGTCATCCGCAACGGCCGCGTCGTCTCGGCGGGCGCGGGCGCGCCGCCGGCCGGCGCGCAGATCGTCGATGCGACGGGCAAATGGGTGACGCCGGGCCTAGTCGGCGGCTTCACGCGGCTCGGCCTCGTCGAGGTCGGCGCGGTGTCCGATACGAACGATGTCCAGGCCGGCCAGTCCCCGTTCAATGCCGGGCTCGACATCGCTCCGGCGGTCAATCCGCTCGGCTCGCCGATCGCCACCAACCGCACTGGCGGCATCACCCGCGCGATTGTCGCGCCGGGCGCCGACGGAGCCATCTTCGCCGGCCAGGGCGCGATCATCGATCTCGGTTCGGACATGGAACCGATCATGCGCGCCCGGGCCTTCCAGTTCGTCGAGCTCGGCGAAAGCGGCGCCGACGAGGCCGGCGGTTCGCGCGCCGCGAGTTTCACCGCGCTGCGCTACGCGCTCGATGAGGCGCAGCGCTATGCGCGCAATCCGAGCGGCTATGACGGCAATAGCGAGGATTCGCTGCTCAACCGGCGCGACGCGGCGGCTCTCGCGGAGGTGGTGCGCGGCCGGATGCCGCTGCTCGTCCATGTCGAGCAGGCACGCGACATCGTCAATGTTCTGGGATTGAAGCGCGATTATCCGAGCCTCGAACTCGTGCTGGTCGGCGTCAGCGAGGGCTGGACCGTCGCCGATCGTATCGCCGCCGCCGGCGTGCCGGTGATCGCGAATGCGCTCAACGACCTGCCCTCGGCCTTCGAAAGGCTGGCGGCCACCCAGTCCAATATCGGGCGAATGCGGGATGCCGGGGTCGAGGTCGCGATCGGTCAGCTCAACGATTCGGATACCCATAATGTCCGCTATGCAACGCAATATGCGGGCAATCTCGTCGCATTGACGCGCGTGCCCGGCCATACCGGCCTCGACTGGAACGAGGCCTTCGCGGCGATCAGTTCGGGTCCGGCCGAGATCATGGGGCTGGGAAGCGAGATCGGCTCGCTGCGGCCCGGCCGCCGCGCCGACGTCGTGATCTGGGACGGCGATCCGCTCGAATTGTCGTCGAATGTCGACATGATGCTGATCGACGGCGTCCAGCAACCGCTGGTCAGCCGCCAGACCCGGCTGCGCGACCGTTATCGGACGATCGACGAGAATCAGCATCCGGGGCCGAAGCTGCCCGGAGTCCGGCCCGCAACAGGCGTTTTCGCGATCACCCGCCATCCGATGAACTGGGCCTTCATCCTCTGGGCGCTGACCCACATCGCCCTTTCGGGGCGGCCGGCCAATCTCGTCATCGCGACGGGGATCCTGTTGCTCGCCTTTTTCGGATCGATGTTGCAGGACCGCAAGAAGGAGACGCTGCTCGGCGATGCCTGGCGCGGATGGGAGGCGCGGACGAGCTTCGTGCCGTTCGGCGCGCTTGCCGCCGGAACGATTCCCTGGCGCGCCGCCTGGCCAGGCTGGATCGCGCTGATCGGCGGCATCGTCATCTGGGCGGTCGCGAGCTGGCTCCACGCGATGCCGGTGGGTCCGCTCTACTGGGCTCTCTAGATCCGCACCATCCGCATCATTTCGGGGCGATAACGGGGGCCGGCGGTCTCGCCGCGCGGAGCGGCCGCATCCAGCGCGCCAAGATCCTCATCGGATAGTGCAACATCGGCGGCCGCCATGCTGTCCTCGAGCGTCTTGCGGCGCTTGGAGCCGGGAATCGGGACGATGTCGTCGCCCTGATGCAGCAGCCAGGCGAGCGCGATTCGCGCCGGCGAGACGCCGTGCGTCTCGGCGATCGTCTCGACCACGGCGACGATCTCCAGATTGCGATCGAAATTTTCTTCCGAAAAGCGCGGATCGCGCAGCCGATAGTCGCCTTCGGGAATGTCGTCGCGGTTCTTGATCTGCCCGGTCAGGAAGCCGCGGCCGAGCGGCGAATAGGGGACAAAGCCGATGCCGAGCTCGCGGCAGAGCGGCAGAATCTCCTCCTCGATATCGCGCTCCCAGAGCGAATATTCGGATTGTCGGGCGAGGAATCGACGCCCTTGAAGCCGGTCTCGTCGAAATCGAAGCCGAATTTGGTGGCGATGACGAGGCCGTCGCGCCGGCCCTTGATCGCGTTGCCGAGCAGCTCTTCGTTGCGGTGCGGACCGTAGACCTCGGCGGTGTCGAAGAAGGTGACGCCGAGATCGATAGCGCGGTGGATCGTGGCGATCGATTCATCGTCATCGGCCGCGCCATACATGCCCTTGCCGATGCCCGCCATCGGCATGCAGCCGAGGCCGAGCGCCGAGACCTCGAGGGATTGTCCGAGCCTGCGCGTCTTCATCTCATGGCCTCCTTCGCTGCACGCCGGGCAGCCTTGCTGCGCGCGTGATAATCGAGAATGTCGCGGCGGATCTCGCCGCCGAATATGTAAATCGCGACGACGTTGGGGATCGCCATCAGGAAGAAGGCCGAATCGACGAGGTTGAACACCGCTTCGACCGAAAGGATCGTCCCGAAGGGGATCGACGATATGTAGAAGGCGCGGTAGGCCGCATCGCGCTTGGGTCCCTCGCCGACCAGATAGCCCCAGGCCTGAAGCCCGTAAAAGCCCCACGAACAGAGCGTCGAATAGGCGAAGAAGAAGACGGCGACGGCGAGCAGCACCGGCATCCAGGGGGCGACCTGCGCGAAGGCCTGCGAGGTGATCTCGATATCGGTGGCATCGCCTTGCCAGGTGCCCGCGAGGACGATGGCGATGGCGCCGAGCGAGCAGACGATCACCGTGTCGATGAAGGGTTCGAGCAGCGCCACCAACCCTTCCGACGCGGGCTCGCGGGTCCTGGCCTGGGCATGCGCGATGACCGCCGATCCAACGCCGGCCTCGCTAGAATAGACCGCCCGCTGCATGCCGATGACGAAGGCGCCGAGCATGCCGCCAGCCGCCGCCTCGCCACTGAAGGCCGATGAGACGATGATCCAGAGCGCGTTGGGCAGCTCGGAAAAATTGGTGAAGATGATCGCGAAGACGCCGACCAGATAGGCGAGGGCCATCCCCGGCACCATGATCTCGGTGACGCGCGCCAGCCAGACCACCCCGCCGATGACGACAAGCCCGACAAGGAAGGCGAGGCCAATGCCATAGGCGACCGGATTGTCGAAGCCGGCGACATCGGCGACCTGCGAATAGCTCTGGTTGACCTGTACCAGCGAGATCGCGCCGGCCATCGCGAAGAAGGCGTAGATGCCGCCGAGGAATGTTCCGAGCTTGGGCCGGCCGCGCGCGGCGAGGCCGTTCTTGAACGAATACATCGGCCCGCCGCGGATCGTGCCGTCGGGATCGATCGTCCGGTATTTGTGGCCCAGCGTCACCTCGACGCATTTCACCGTCATCGCGAAGAAGCCGATGACGAACATCCAGAAGGCGGCGCCCGGGCCGCCGGTGCCGATCGCCACCGCGACGCCGGCGATGTTGCCGAGGCCGATGGTGCCCGACAGGGCCGTCGTCAGCGCGCCGAACTGGCTGATCTGGCCCGGCGCGTCGGGATCGGCATAGCGGCCCGAGACCACACGGATGCCCTCGCCGAGGCCGCGGATATTGACGAAACCGAGCCAGAGCGTGAAGACCAACATCGGGATCGCCAGCCAGATGACGATCAGCGTGACGTCGACCCCGAATACCGGCACCGATGCGAAGACCAGCTGGTTGAGGTCCTCGAGCGCCGCCTCGAGCCATGAAAACATCCAGATACGCCCCTTCCACGCCGCTTCACACGATCATGGGCGGGGGCTAGAGGGGGCACAAGCCCATTTTTCGCGGGAGTTGTGCGTGACGCGGCAATATTTCGGCACCGACGGCATTCGGGGCAAGACCAACCAGCGGCCGATGACCGCCGAGATCGCGATGAAGGTGGGCCAGGCGGCCGGCGCCCATTTCCTGCGCGGCGATCACAAGCACCGGGTGGTGATCGGAAAGGATACGCGGCTCTCGGGCTATATGGTCGAATCGGCGCTGGTCGCCGGCTTCACCAGCGTCGGCATGGATGTCGTCATGTTCGGCCCGATGCCGACGCCGGGCGTCGCGATGCTGACCCAGTCGATGCGCGCGGATCTCGGAGTGATGATATCGGCGAGCCACAATCCCTTTACGGATAACGGCATCAAGCTGTTCGGTCCCAACGGATACAAGCTGTCCGACGAGGACGAAGCGGCGATCGAGGCGCTGCTGCACGAGGAGCCGCGGCTCGCCGCATCCGAGCATATCGGTCGCGCGCGCCGGGTCGAGGATGCGCGCGGACGCTATATTCACAGCGCCAAGATGACCTTCCCGGCCGAGATGCGGCTCGACGGGCTCAAGGTGGTGATCGATTGCGCCAACGGTGCCGGATATCAGGTCGCGCCCTCGGTGCTTTGGGAATTGGGGGCCGAGCTGGTCGCGATCGGGGTCGAGCCCAACGGCACCAACATCAATGACGGCTGCGGCTCGACCGCGCCGCAAGCGCTCTGCCGACGCGTCGTCGAGGAAGGCGCGGCGATCGGCCTCGCGCTCGATGGCGATGCCGACCGGCTGATCGTCGCCGATGAAAAGGGACGGATCGTCGATGGCGACCAGCTGATGGCGCTGATCGCTTCGGACTGGAAGCAGCGCGGCCAGCTGCGCGGCGACGGCATCGTCGCGACGGCGGTGATCCGCTCGGCGATGCCGCGGTCAAGCAGGCGATCACAGACGGCGAGGCGGAGCTGGGCGCGGGCGGCCGCCTCGTCATCCGCAAGTCGGGAACCGAGCCGCTGATCCGCGTGATGGCCGAGGGCGAGGACGCGGAGCTCGTCGAGCGGGTGGTCGATGCGATTTGCGGTGCCGTCGAGCGGGCCGGGTGAAGCCCGCCCGCATCCTTGCGATCGCCGGTTCGGATTCCGGCGGCGGAGCCGGCATCCAGGCCGATATCAAGACGATCACCTTGCTCGGCGGCTATGCGATGACGGCGGTCACCGGCATCACCGCGCAGAATACCCGCGGCGTCCAGGCGGTCGAGCCGGTCTCGCCCGATCTCGTCCTCGCCCAGATCGATTCGGTGCGCGAGGATATCGGCATCGATGCGATCAAGATCGGCATGCTCGGCTCGGAAGAGCTGGTGAAGAAACTTGTCGCTTATCTCGAGGATATCGATGTTCCGATCGTCTTCGATCCGGTGATGGTCGCGACCAGCGGCGCGACGCTTGCCAGCGAGGAGACGATCACCGGTTTTCACGAGATGATGAAGAAGACGACTATCGTCACCCCCAATCTCCCCGAACTGGCGCGGCTGACCTGGTCGCAGCCCAGGACGCCGCTGGCGATGGAGCGCGAGGCGAAAAGGCTGGCGCGTGATTCGGGATGCGCGGTGCTCGCCAAGGGCGGCCATCTCAAGGACAGGCTGATCACCGATATCCTGATCGACAAGACCGGCGCGACCCATCGCTGGCGCAATCCGCGGATCGACACCAGGCACAGCCACGGCACCGGCTGTACCTTGTCGAGCGCGATCGCCACCGGGCTCGGCCAGGGGCTCGGTCTGCTCGACGCGACGACGCGTGGCCGCAGCTTCGTCCGCGCGGCGCTCAAGGCGGCGCCGGGGCTCGGCGGAGGCAACGGCCCGATGGGCTTTCACGATATCGGGCAATTCTGGCCATAAGTTCCTCCCCGCGCCGGGGAGGATTTCGGGAATTCACAATTGCGGAGGGGGACGTCCTTTCCCGGACCGCATGAATGCCGCTAGAGGCACGCCATGCCGCCACCCGATTTCCGCATCGAACGCGAATGCCCCGGACCCGTCGTCGGCGTCGACGAGCACCATGCCGGGTTCGATGCCGAGCGCCTCGACCGCGCGGGTCATCGCCAGCATCGTCGCCCAGAAGATGTTCAGCCGATCGATCTCCTCGACATCGGCGATGCCGACGCCGATCCGCGCCGAGGATTTGAGCCGCCCGGCGATCGTCTCGCGCCGCTCGATGCAGAGCTTCTTCGAATCGTCGATCCCGCGCGGGCAGCGCCGCCGATCGAGTATCGCCGCGGCCGCGACGACCGGACCCGCCATCGGCCCGCGCCCCGCCTCGTCGACGCCGACGACGGGTCCGGGGCATTCGCGTTCGATGCGGAAATCGGGTGGCGGCATGGGCGGTGGCGTAGCGCAGATC
>JAIVHR010000052.1 GCA_020200935.1 Sphingomonadales bacterium | reverse complement strand
GTCATATATCGCGCCGAACAGCGCGGGCTCGAGGTGCGTACCGTGGGTATCCACGGAACCGCGATCAAGCTCGTCTCGCGCACCCCGACATCGCTCGGCCAGACGCTCGAGGTCGAGGCCGAAGGCGCGCGCGCGATCATCCAGCTGCCGCTGATCGGCGCCTATCAGGCGAACAACGCGCTCGTCGCGGCCGGGCTGGTCGGCGCGACGGGCGGTGACGTCCATGCCGTCTTCCGCCATCTCGACCGGGTGCAGCCGGTGCGCGGGCGGCTCGAACGCGCGGTGATCACCAAGGCGGGCGCGCCGGTCTATGTCGATTATGCCCACACGCCCGATGCGCTCAAGGCGGCGATCGAGGCTTTGCGCTGGCACGCCAAGGGGCGGCTGATCACCGTCTTCGGCGCCGGCGGCGACCGCGATACGGGCAAGCGGCCGCTGATGGGCGCGGTCGCCGCCGAACTCTCCGATCATGTCATCGTCACCGACGACAATCCGCGGTCCGAAGATCCGGCGACGATCCGCAAGGAAATCCTCGCCGGCGCGCCCGACGCGACCGAGATCGGCGGGCGGCGCGAGGCGATCGCGGCGGCAATCGCCGAAGCGACCGGCGACGATCTGATCCTGCTCGCCGGCAAGGGCCATGAGCAGGGACAGGAGATCGGCGATCGCATCCTGCCCTTCGACGATGTGACCGTCGCACGGGAGTGCGCGACATGAGCGCGCTGGTGATCATAGGACCCCCCTCCCTTTCAAGGGAGGGGATCAAGGGGTGGGTGAGCGGCGCCGGGGGTTCGACACCCCCGGCGATGCTGTTCGTAAGACAGGAGCCCGCAGCATTCACGCTCGCTTGCGCTCGCTCTGTACCCACCCCTAGCCCCTCCCTTGAAAGGGAGGGGGAATCGTGACCCTCTGGAACTCCTCCGAGATCGCCGAGGCGGTCGACGGCGAAGCGAGCGGCGCCTTCGAGGTCTCGGGCGTCACCTTCGACAGCCGCGAGGTCACCGAGGGCGACCTGTTCATCGCGCTCAAGGGCGAGAGCGCCGACGGCCATGACTATCTCGACGGCGCCTTCGCCAACGGCGCGGCCGGCGCCATCGTCGGCCGCGAATGCGCCGGTCCCAATGTCCGGGTCGATGATACGATGACGGCGCTCGGTGCGCTCGGCGCGGCGGGGCGGGCGCGCAGCAATGCGAAGATCATCGGCGTTACCGGTTCGGTCGGCAAGACCGGGACCAAGGAGGCGCTCCATGCCGCGCTCGACCGCGGCAGACCGGGCCGCGCCCATCGCTCGGTCAAGAGTTACAACAACCATACCGGCGTCCCGCTGAGCCTCGCGCGGATGCCCGCCGACACGCTCTATGGGGTGTTCGAGATGGGCATGAACCATGCCGGCGAGCTCGACACTTTGACCCGGCTCGTGCGGCCGCATGTCGCGATCGTCACCGCGATCGCCCCGGCGCACAGCGAATTCTTTCCCGACGAGGAGGCGATCGCCGATGCCAAGGGCGAGATCTTCATCGGGCTCGAGCCCGGCGGCACCGCGCTCATCCCCTTCGATAGCCCGCATCGCGACCGGCTGATCGCCGCCGCCGAGCCGCATGCCGGGCGGATCTGGACCTTCGGCCTCGGCGAGGGCGCCGATATCCGCGCTCGCGAGACCGTCCGCGAAGCGCGCGGCACCTATGTCGCGGCATCGCTTCCGGGCGACGTCTCGGTCGATTTCGTCATCATTCAGCCCGGCGATCACTGGGTGTCGAATGCGCTGGCGGTGATCGGCGCGGTCGAGGCGGTGGGTGGCGACCTTGCCGCCGCCGGCCTCGCTTTCGCCGAGCTGTCGGGGCTGCCGGGACGCGGCGAGCGGCGGGCTATCGCCTGCGAGGGCGGCGAGGCGCTGCTGATCGACGAATCCTACAACGCCAACCCGGCATCGATGAAGGCGACGCTCAAGGTGCTCGGCGCCGAACCGGCGCACAGGCGGATCGCGATCCTCGGCACGATGCGCGAACTTGGCGACAAATCCGCGGCGTTCCATGCCGGCCTCGCCGGGCCGATCGAGGAAGCCGGGGTGGATTTCGCACTGCTCGTCGGCGAGCATATGGATGCGCTGGAAAGCGCCCTTGGCAGTAGCGTCGAAACGGTCCATGTGCCCGGCCTCGCCGAAGCCCGCGACGCGATCGCCGGCCGCATCGCGCCGGGCGACGCCATACTCGTCAAGGGCTCCAATGCCATCGGACTCGCCGCGCTCGTCGATGAGCTGGCGAGCGGGAAGATTCCATGTTCGAACTGATCGCCAGCCAACTCGATTATACCGGGCCCTTCAACCTGTTCCGCTATCTCAGCTTCCGCGCCGGCGGGGCGACGGCGACGGCGCTGATCATCGGCCTGCTGATCGGCCCGCGCTTCATCGGCTGGCTGCGGATCAAGCAGGGCAAGGGACAGCCGATCCGCGAGGACGGGCCGATCACCCATATGAAGAAGGCCGGCACGCCGACCATGGGCGGGCTGATGATCCTCGCTTCGGTCAGCATTTCGCTGCTGCTCTGGATGGACCTTTCGAGCCGGCTGGTCTGGGCCTGCCTCTTCGTCACCCTGGCTTTCGGTCTGATCGGCTTCATGGACGATTACGACAAGGTGACCAAGCGGTCGCATCGCGGCGTTTCGGGCAAGGTGCGATTGCTCGCCGAATTCGCCGTCGCCGGCCTCGCCTGCTGGGTCATTCTCGGCGAGGTCGGCACCGATCTCTATCTGCCCTTCGTCAACGGGCCGGTCGGCGATATCGGCTATGCCTATTATATCTTCGCGATGCTGGTCATCGTCGGCGCCGGCAACGCCGTGAATCTGACCGACGGCCTCGACGGCCTGGCGACGATGCCGGTGATCATCGCCTCGGTCGCCTTCATGATGATCATCTATCTGATCGGCCGCGAGGATTATGCCAATTATCTCGGCATTCCCTTCGTCGAGGGCGCAGGCGAACTGTCGATCGTCTGCGCGGCGATCGTCGGGGCGGGGCTCGCCTTTCTCTGGTTCAACGCGCCGCCGGCGGCCGTCTTCATGGGCGATACGGGAAGCCTCGCGCTGGGCGGCGCGCTCGGCGCGATCGCCGTCACCGCGCATCACGAGATCGTGCTCGGCATCATCGGCGGGCTGTTCGTGCTCGAGGCGGCCTCGGTGATCATCCAGGTGTTCTTCTACAAGCGCACCGGCCGCCGCGTCTTCAAGATGGCGCCGATCCACCATCATTTCGAGCAGATGGGCTGGTCCGAACCGACCGTCGTCATCCGCTTCTGGATCATCTCCTTCGTGCTGGCGCTGGCCGGCCTGTCGACGTTGAAGCTCAGATGAGGCCGTCGCGCGCCTTTGCCGGAAAACGCTATGCCGTGCTCGGTCTGGCGCGCAGCGGACTGTCGGCGGTCGAGTATCTGTGGAATTCCTCGGCCAGCGTCACCGCCTGGGACGATCGCGAGGAGGCGCGCGACCGTGCCGCGGGCAAGGCGACGATCGCCGATCCGGTCGAACTCGACCTCTCCCATTTCGACGCGGTGGTCGTTTCGCCCGGCGTCCCGCTCAACACCCATCCGCTCGCCGACAAGGCGCGCAAAGCCGGGACGCCGCTGATCGGCGATATCGAGCTGTTCGCCCGCGCCCGGCCCGAACTGCCGCCGCACAAGGTGGTCGGCATCACCGGCACCAACGGCAAGTCGACGACCGCCGCGCTGACCCATCACATCCTTGAGACCGCAGGCATTCCGGCGCGGCTCGGCGGCAATATCGGCAACCCGATCCTGTCCGAGCAGGAACTGCCCGAGGGCGGCGTCTATGTGCTCGAACTGTCCTCCTTCCAGATCGATCTGACGCGTAGCCTCGATTGCGAGGTCGCGCTGCTGCTCAACATCACCCCCGACCATCTCGATCGCTATGACGATTTCGAAGCCTATGCGGCGTCGAAAGCGCGGCTTTTCGAGATGCAGT
The DNA here is from genome assembly GCA_020200935.1 of Sphingomonadales bacterium. Classification (GTDB taxonomy): domain Bacteria; phylum Pseudomonadota; class Alphaproteobacteria; order Sphingomonadales; family Sphingomonadaceae; genus Parasphingopyxis. The sequence continues at coordinate 490 of JAIVHR010000052.1, read as the reverse complement.
CAGCGGAGCATCTGGCGATCATCGGCATCGACGACGAGCCGAGCCGGGCGATCGCCGCCGAGCTGCGCGGAAACAGGCGCAAGGTGTCGCAGATCTCGGCCGGCGGCTGCATGGACCAGGCGCAATGGCCGGCGCTCCAGGGGCCGCACAATGCGCAGAATGCGCTCGCCGCGATGGCTGCCGCGCGCGAATGCGGCGCCGACGAAGCGGCGATCGCCGCCGCGCTCGAGAGCTTCGCCGGCCTGCCGCACCGGATGGAGCGGGTCGCCGACCGTAACGGCATCCTCTTCGTCAATGACAGCAAGGCGACCAACCCGACCTCGACCGCGCCGGCGCTCGCCGCCTTTCCGGCAATCCACTGGATCCTCGGCGGCCAGGCCAAGACCGACGACCTGGCGCCCTGCGAACCGCATTTCGACCATGTCCGCGCCGCCTATACCATCGGCGAATCGGCGGCGATGTTCGAGCGGCTGCTGACGCCGCATATGGC
>JAIVHR010000219.1 GCA_020200935.1 Sphingomonadales bacterium | reverse complement strand
ATCGCGAGCTGACCGACATCCGGTGCCTCGAGCCGATGCTCGACGGTGCTCATGTGCGCGACGTTCACGGCGTTGTCGGCACCGGTTATCGCGGCGAAACGATCTATTCATGGGATGCCGCGGCGGCGCGTGTCAGCTTCACCTATTACAACATTCTCGGCGAAGCGATGAGCGGCTTTCTGACTCCGGTCGAGGGAGGGTTTGTCGGGCATGGCAACCGTCGGCTCGAAGACGGCACCGAGCATGCGCTGCGGGTCGAAGTGCAATTCACCGGTGACGGTTTCGTCCAGCGCGGCTTCGAGGATGGCCGCCTGACCGCGCTGATCGCATTCGAACGCCGATCTCCCGACGCCTTCCCCGAGCTGTACGGAGTCGGAGAGACCGGCACGGAATGACGGCCGGCTATTCGCGAACACCGCTGGCGCGAAAGCTCGGCTATCGGGACGGGATGACGGTCTGGCAGCGAGGCATGCCCGAAAGCGTGCGCCGAACGATCGCGGCCGAAGCGGAGGTGGAATGGGCGAACGGCGATATCGGCAATCCACCCGCCGTCCATGTCTTCACTGCCGAGCGCGACGAGCTCGAACGGTTGCTCGCCGCGTTGCGCTTGGCACTGGTGTCCGACGGGTTCATCTGGGTATCGTGGCCCAAGAAGGCGTCGAAGATAGCGTCCGAGGTCACCGAGGACACGATCCGCGAGGTCGCGCTTCCGCTGGGGTCCGTCGATATCAAGGTCTGCGCGGTCGACGAGGTCTGGTCGGGCCTCAAGCTCGTCATTCGCAAGGAGCTGCGAGAGTAGGGTGCCGGTACTCTCAAGCGGTTCGTCACCCGGCATGACGTAAGTTCGATATGAGTAAATCAGCTGCCGGACGCGAAAAGGGACGAACATGCTCGACGCGATCAACGACTGGTTCCTCGGGCTCGGCGCCGAATATGGCGCCAACCCGTATATCTTCGGCGCGATCTATGTCGGCGCGATCCCCTTCTTTCTCGCCACCGTGGCATGGATGGTGCGGCGCAAGCGGCGCGGCGAGCCGATCACCTTCCAGCTCATCCTCGCCGGCTTTCTCGCCATGTCGTCCTACATCTATCTGATGCTCGCGGGGCGCAATCTCGCCTGGTGGGTCTATGCGATCGTCGCCGGGCTGGTGCTCTATACGCTGTGGTCGCTCTGGCAGAAGGTGCGCGCGCCGGCCGGCGACGGCGATTGATCGCGCGATTGCCCCCGCCGGGCCTGCTGCGCTAGTCCTCGGCGCATGGCGAAGAAGACCAGGACCAAGCCGGACAGGCTCGCCGCGCCGGTCGAGATCGGCTGGTGCGAGCTGGTCGATCTCCCCGAACTCGGCCTTTCCGGCATGCATGCCAAGATCGACAGCGGCGCGCGGACATCCTCGCTCCATGCGACGCGGATCCGCCCGTTCGAGCGCGACGGCGCGCAATGGGTGCGCTTTCGCTCGCCGCGCTCGCCGGGCCACCAACCGGTCGATATCGAAGCGCCGCTGATCGAAAAGCGGATGGTCACCAGCTCGAACGGCGCGCGGCAGGAGCGCTATGTGATCGGCACCCGGGTGCGGCTCGGCGATCATGAGTGGGACGGCCAATTAACGCTTGCCAATCGCACGCCGATGGCCTTTCCGGTGCTCGTCGGCCGGCGCGCGCTGAGGCGGGGCTTCCTCGTCAACAGCGCCCGGCGATGGATGCTCGGAAAGCCGGAAAAAGGGAAGTGATTCCATGAAGATCGCCATGCTCGCCCGCAATCCCGATCTCTATTCGCACCGGCGGCTGGTCGAGGCGGCCGAGCAGCGCGGGCACGAGATCGACATCCTCAACACGCTGCGCGTGTCGATGAACATCACCTCCCACCGGCCGCGGGCGCTGTATAACGGCCAGGCGCTTACCGGATACGAGGCGGTGATCCCGCGCATCGGCGCGTCGATCACCCAATATGGCCTCGCCGTGCTGCGCCAGTTCGAGATGATGGGCGTCTGGTGCCTCAACGAGAGCGTCGCGATCGGCCGCTCGCGCGACAAATTGCGCTCGCTGCAGATCCTTTCGCGCCGCGGGCTCGGCCTGCCGGTCACCGCCTTCGCGCACGACCCCAAACAGACCGAGGAAGTGCTCAAGATCGTCGGCGGCGCGCCCTGCGTGATCAAGCTGCTCGAAGGGACGCAGGGGATCGGCGTCGTGCTCGCCGAGACCGAGAAATCGGCCAAATCGGTGATCGAGGCCTTCCGCGGCGCCAACGTCAACATCCTCGTCCAGGAATTCATCAAGGAAGCCGGGTCGAGCGACATCCGGGTGCTCGTCGTCGGCGGCAAGGTCATCGCCTCGATGATGCGGACCGGCGCCGAGGACGATTTCCGCTCGAACCTCCATCGCGGGGGTTCGGCCAAGCCGATCAGGATCACCCCCGAGGAACGCTCGACCGCAGTCCGCGCGGCCAAGGCGATGGGGCTCAATGTCTGCGGCGTCGACATGCTGCGCTCGAATCACGGGCCGGTGATCATGGAGGTCAACTCTTCGCCCGGCCTCGAAGGCATCGAGAACGCCACCGGCAAGGACGTCGCCGGCACGATCATCGACTTCATCGACAAGAACCAGACACCCGGTAAGACGCGGACGCGCGGGTCGGGATAGCGATCCCAGTTTTCGTCACCCCGGACTTGATCCGGGGTCCAGAGCGGCAGACGATGTCGACTTCGGCTCTGGATGCCGGATCAAGTCCGGCATGACGGATTCCGGGCGACGGCGCTTCTCCTAGATCACCTCATCCTCGTCGAGCATCGCGCCGGCGAGGCGGGCTTCGGTGGCTTCGTCGAGATCTTCGGTGCGCTCGCCGAGTTCGGCGACATGGATCAGCGCGTCGCCCTGGTTGACCACGCCGAGCCGCGAATGGCCGATGATGATGCCGCCGATCGGGGTTGCAACCGCGGCCTCCTCCTCGCCGACCGGATTGGCGACACTCGCCAGCACGTCGCCTGCCGTCACCACGTCTCCGGCTTCGGCATGGAGCGAGACGATCCCGCCCCGGGGCGCGCGCAGCCACAGGCTCCTCGTCGCGAAGACCGGTTCGGCGATTTCCTCCTCGCGCTCCTTGAGCTGGAGCATTTCCATCGCCGCCATCACCCGAAGGATGCCGTTGACCCCGACGCGCAGCGAGAATTCGTCGAAGCGCAGCGCCTCGCCGGCCTCGTAGACGAGCATCTCGACGCCTTGATCGAGCGCCACCGCGCGCATCGATTTCTCGCGCAGCGGCGAGGCGATGATCACCGGCGGCGAAAAGGCGAGGGCGAGCGCGTGGGCGCGATCGCTGTCCGGACTGATCCGGACCTGCGGCAGATTATAGCGGTTGAGCGCCGCCGAATGCAGGTCGATGCCGAATTCGGCGCGCGCGACGATCTCCTTGCGGAAGATCCAGGCGAGCCGGGCGGCGAGCGAGCCGTGCTCGGCGCCCGGAAAGCTGCGATTGAGGTCGCGCCGATCGGGCAGATACCGGCTGTTGGCGACGAAGCCGAAAATATTGACGATCGGCACCGCGATCAGCGTGCCGGCGAGCTTGCGCGGATCGATCCGCTCGATCAGCCGGCGGACGATGGCGACGCCGGTGATCTCGTCGCCATGGACGCCCGCGCTGACGAAGAGCACCGGACCGGGACTCGTCCCGTGGAGGATCCGCACCGGCAGCGTCACCAGATGGTTCGACGACACCCGGCCGACCGGAATGTCGATCGCCGCCATCCGGCCCGGCGCGACCCTGGCGCCGCCAATCTCGAAGGGTTCGTCCATCGCTCGCTCGTCCCCGATACCGGTCTAGCGCCGCGCGGGTCCGAGCGCGATCAGTCTTTGCTCATCGCGGGGGAAATCTTCCGCTGCGCAGCGTTCGAGTATGACCGATTTCGGGTCGCGGCGAAGGCGTTTGGCGGCTCGACAGGAGTTGACAGCGCGGCGATCGGTTCCTATCTGCCACTCATTCCGAAGGCACCGGTTCACCCGGCGGCGCGATTCGTGCGCCCGTCGGGTTCGTTCGTTTTCGGCCAACAGAAGCTTTGAGATAGGCCCACCTTGCCCAGGCGGCCTGTGGAGCAGGAGCAGAAACACCGTGGCACGTATTGCGGGCGTCAACATCCCGACCCAGAAGCGCGTCGAAATCGCGCTGACCTATATCCATGGCATCGGCCGGACCAGGGCCAGGCAGATCACCGAGCAGCTCGGCATCGCGCCCGAGCGCCGGGTGCAGGACCTGACCGAGGCAGAGGTCGTCCAGATTCGCGAGACGATCGACGGCCAGCTGACCGTCGAAGGCGATCTTCGCCGCGAGACGGCGATGAACATCAAGCGGTTGATGGACCTCGCCTGCTATCGCGGGCTGCGCCATCGCAAGGGCCTGCCGGTCCGCGGCCAGCGCACGCACACCAATGCGCGCACCCGCAAGGGCAAGGCCAAGCCGATCGCCGGCAAGAAAAAGTAAGCCGATCCTCCGGGATCCAGCCCGCGGCCGGAACGTCGCCGGGCTAGCTG
>JAIVHR010000343.1 GCA_020200935.1 Sphingomonadales bacterium | reverse complement strand
GGCGTGAACGAGGCGGATTGGCCTCGGGCGGTTCTCGAATTCTGGTTCGGGGAGATCGGCGAGCAGGGCTGGTGGGCCGGTTCGGACGCCACCGATGCCGCCATCGCCGAGCGTTTCGGACCGCTCTGGGAAGAACAGCGCGACAAGCCCGCCGGTGATTTTCTCGCCACGCCCGAACGCGCGCTCGCCGCGGTGATCCTCTTCGATCAGTTTTCGCGCAACTTGTTCCGGGGCACCGCCAAGGCATTTGCGACCGACGCTCTGGCGCTGGAGATCGCCAAGGGCGCGATCGAGCGCGGCTATGACCGGGACTATTCCGAGGCGCAGCGCCAGTTTCTTTACATGCCCTTCATGCATAGCGAGAAGCTTGCCGATCAGGAGCGCTCGCTCGAGCTGTTCGAGGCGCTGGGCGACGAGAATTCGCTCAAATTCGCGCGCGAGCATCGCGACATCATCGCCCGCTTCGGCCGCTTCCCGCATCGCAACGAGGCGCTCGGGCGCGATACGCCGCCTGCCGAAAAAGAGGCTGTCGAGAAGGGCAAGGATTGGTAGGGTGCGGCGCAACGCCATTCGTCATTGCGAAGAGGCCGCAGGCCGACGCGGCAATCCAGAGCCGCAAGTGACATCACCAACGGCTCTGGATTACTTTGCTACGCTCGCAATGACGAATGGCGGGGGCGACATGCCTGGCAGGAGCGGACCATGGCCGATTTCTTCGACGCGCTGAGCGAGAAGCATATCGCTTTCATCGCCGAGCAGCCGATGTTCTTCACCGCCACCGCGGCGGCCGAAGGGCGGATCAATCTCTCGCCCAAGGGCTATGACAGCTTCCGCGTGCTCGATCCCGCCCGCGTCGCGTTTCTCGATCTCGGCGGCTCGGGCAACGAGACCCACGCCCATCTCGCCGATAATGGCCGGATCACGATCATGTTCTGCGCCTTCCGCCAGCCGGCGCTGATCCTGCGCATCTACGGCAAGGGCGCGGCCGTACTGCCGCAGGATGCGGGCTGGGACGATCTCGCC
>JAIVHR010000051.1 GCA_020200935.1 Sphingomonadales bacterium | reverse complement strand
GTAGAGCTTCGTCAGCAGCGGCGACTGCGCCAGTTTCCAGGCGAGCGCGTGTTCGCGGCCGCCCGAGCCGAGCAAAAGGACATTCATGCCGTCTTCCCCTTCAGATCGCGGCCGCAACGACCCCGGCTCGGGGCTGGTAGCCGAGCAATCGCCTGGCGACAACTCGCCTCCGCTGAGCGTTTCGGAATTGTCGGGCGCGCTCAAGCGGACGGTCGAGGATCGCTTCGGCCGGGTCCGCGTGCGCGGCGAGATTTCGGGCTTCAAGCGCGCCGCCTCTGGCCATTGCTATCTCTGCCTCAAGGATGATCGGGCGGTGCTCGACGGGGTGATCTGGAAGGGATCGGGCGGCGCGACGGGCTTCACGCCCGAGGACGGGCTCGACGTCGTCGCCACCGGCAAGCTCACCACCTATCCGGGGCGTTCCAAATACCAGATCCTCATCGAACAGCTCGAGCTTGCCGGTCAGGGCGCGCTGATGAAGCTGCTCGAAAAGCGCCGCCAGGCGCTCGCCGCCGAGGGGCTGTTCGATCGCGATCGCAAGCGGCCGCTGCCCTTCCTGCCGAAGACCATCGGCGTCGTCACCTCGCCGACAGGCGCGGTGATCCGCGACATCCTCCACCGGCTCGAGGACCGGATGCCGAGCCACGTCATCGTCTGGCCGGTGATCGTCCAGGGCGAGGGCGCGGCCGAACAGATTGCGGCGGCGATCGAAGGCTTCGGGGCGTTCGAGCCCGACGGAGCGATCCCCCGGCCCGAATTGCTGATCGTCGCGCGCGGCGGCGGGTCGATCGAGGATCTGTGGGCCTTCAACGAGGAAATCGTCGTCCGCGCCGTCGCCGCTTCGCCGATCCCGATCATCTCGGCGGTCGGCCACGAGACCGACACGACGCTCTGCGACCATGCCGCCGATATCCGCGCGCCGACCCCCTCGGCCGCCGCGGAATTGGCGGTGCCGGTGCGGCGCGAGATCGCCGCGCGGCTGGCGCAGGACCGGATGCGCGCCGACCAGGCGGCGAACCGGCTGGTGTCGCTGTCGCGCGAAAGGCTGGGAAGTTGCGTCCGGGCGCTGCCGAGGCCGGCCGAGCTGGTCTCGGTGCGGCGCCAGCAGGCCGACGAATGCGGCGAGAGGCTGCCCAAGGCGCTGCGCGCGCGGCTCACTCTGGCGGCTCGCGATCTGGCGCAAAAGGGCGCGGGCCTGCGCCCCTCGCTGCTCGAACGCCGTCTGGAACAGGCGAGCGACCGGCTCGAACGCTGGGGCCAGGCGCTGCCGGGGCTGGGCGAAAGGCGCTTTTCGACCGCCCGGGACCGGCTGGCCGGGCTGGCGCGCGTGCTCGGCCAGCTCGATCCGCGCGGTCCGCTGTCGCGCGGCTTCGCGCTGGATGTTGACCTCGCGCGCCCGGCGCCCGGCCAAGCTCCATTATATGGCCAACAATTTCCGCATGCTGTCGCCCGGCGACCATGTCGTCTGCGCCATGTCCGGCCAGCCGATCCCGCTCGAGCATCTGCGCTATTGGAACGTCGAGCGGCAGGAGCCCTATGCCAGCGCCGAACTGGCGGTCGAAGCCGAGACCGGCCGCGATGCGTAACGCGCGCGGCCTGCTCGCCGCGACGATACTGCTCGCCGCCTGCACAGCCGAGGAAGCGCCGCCCGAACGGACGGTAGCGGTGCCGATCCCGGCTCCGCCGCCGCCCGAACCGGTCAACCGCGATTTCGTGCTCGAAGGTGCGTTGCGTCAGGGCGGCGTGGTCGTCGGCCGCGCGCCCGACACGACCACCGACCTCAGATTCGACGGCGAGCTTGTCGAGCTCGATGAGGACAACCGCTTCCTGATCGCCTTCGGCCGCGATTACGGGTCTAGCGCGCGGCTCGTCGCGCGGCTCGCCGGCGGCGAGACGGTGACCGAGATGTTGAGCGTCGTGCCCGGCGATTGGGACATCGAACATGTCAACGCCTCGCCGAGCGGTGGCGTCGGCAGCGCCGAATTCCGCCGCCGCCGCGCCGGCGAGATCGCGCGGATCAACGATGCGCGGGCGCAACGCACCGGCGCTCAAGGCTGGCGGCAGCGCTTTCTATGGCCGGTGACCGGGCGGATCAGCGGGGCCTTCGGCTCGCAGCGCATCTATCGTGGCGAGCCCGGCTCCTATCACACCGGCGTCGATGTCGCCCGGCCCGCCGGAACCGCAATCGTCGCGCCGGCCGACGGCACGGTGATCCTCGCCGCGACCGACCCCTTCACCCTCGAAGGCCATCTCCTGATGATCGACCACGGCATGGGGCTCAACAGCGCCTTCCTGCATCTCTCTCGGATCGATGTCGGCGAGGGCGTGCGGGTGGTGCGCGGGCAGACGATCGGCGCGATCGGCTCGAGCGGCCGGGCGACCGGGCCGCATCTCCATTGGAGCATGAAATGGCGCGACCAGCGGATCGATCCCTATCTGCTCGCCGGGCCGATGCCGGTCGCCAGCGACTGATCGGCCGCCCGGGCCGGACCGCTTCTACTGGACCCGGCTCACGCGTATCTTGCGCATTCCGTTGATTTCGGCCCGGAAACTGCCGAGCGCCGCGCGCTCGATCCGGACCGGATGGCCGGGGCGCGGATCGCGCGACATTCTCTCGGTATCGATCTGCTCCCAGCTCGATCCGTCCTCAAGCGTAAATCTCCAGGGCCGGCTGCGATTTCCGCCCGAAACCGAGGTGATCGTCGATTCGATGGCGTCGATTTGCTCGCCGCCGCCGAACAGCCGCGGCAGCCTGAGGCCGAACAGCCCGCGTTCGGCCTCGCGCACCTCCTCGCGATCGACGACCATGATCGAATCGGCCTCCTGCGCGCTGCGCAGCGCCGAGACCCGGCCGTCGTAGCAGGCGAGCCGCTCGGCGTCGTCGGCGATCGATTGGCAGGCCATCAGATCGTTGAAAACCTGCGGAACAGGCGGCTCTTCATCTTCCTGGGCCAATATCGGCGCCGGCGCGGCGGCGAGCAGGCCGGCGGCGAGGAAACCCATGAACAAGCGCTTCATCCGGGACGATCCTTTCACTCGATGAACTCGGCGACGCTCTATGACATGCTTTTCGCGCGATTTGCCACTGTTGCAATTCTGCGACAGCTTCGGCCCGAACGCCGGAAAGCGGCATGACGGCGCTTTACAGGCCATGACGGGATAAGGCAGTAGCATCGGCAAGCCTGCGTGAAACAGGGGGCATTGCGTCGCGCAAATCCTGTCGTCAGGCGGAGATTCAGGCCGGTTCGCCGGATAAACACCCAAGGCAAGGGATCCAAAACGTGAAAAAGACCAACACTCTCAATCGTGCGAAGTATGCCGCAAGCGCCGCTCCGGTGGCCTTGGGCATGGCTCTCGCCTTTACGCCTTCCGCCGCTCTGGCGCAGGACGACCCCGAAGCGTCGTCCTCGTCGCAGCCGATCGTCGTTACCGGTACGCGCGTTTCGCGCCCCGACCTCGAGAGCGTCTCGCCGCTGACCGTCGTCGGCGCCGAGGAAATCGCCGCGACGGGCACGACCCGCGCGGAAGACCTTCTCAACGCGCTGCCGCAGGTTGTCGCCGGCCAGACCGCCTTCATCGCCAACGGCGCCTCGGGTACGGCGACCGTCAACCTGCGCGGCCTCGGTTCGATCCGCACCCTGGTGCTGGTCGACGGCCGCCGCATGCCTTCGGGTGACCCGTTCGCCACGGCGCCTGACATCAACCAGATCCCGGCCGCGCTCATCGAGCGTGTCGAGGTCATCACCGGTGGTGCTTCGTCGACCTACGGCGCGGACGCCGTCGCGGGCGTTGTCAACTTCATCATGAATCGCGATTTCGAGGGCATCCGCGCGGACGCCCAGGTCGCGTTCTACCAGCATGACAACGACCAGGAGCCGCTTCAGAACCTGCTCGACAGCCGCGGATTCGCCAATCCCGAAGGCAGCACCGTCGACGGCTTCAGCTACGACTTCAATGTCGTCATGGGCGCCGGCTTCGACGACGGTCGCGGCCATGTCACCGGCTATCTCGGCTATCGCCAGATCGACGCCGTGCTCCAGGCCGACTATGACTATAGCGCCTGCGCTTTGGACTTCAGCAGCACCCAGCCGAGCGGCTATAACTGCACGGGTTCGACGACCGTTCCCGCGGGCCGTTTCCTGATCTTCGACCGGAACACCTTCGCCGGCCGCAGCTTCATCAACGATTCAAACGATCCCGACGGCATTCGGCCCTACACCGCCGCCGACGCATACAACTATGCGCCGACCAACCACTTCCAGCGTCCCGACAAGCGCTGGACGGCCGGTTTCTTCGCCGAATACGAGATCAGCCCGTCGGTGCAGCCCTATGCCGAGTTCCAGTTCATGGACGACCGGTCGATCGCCCAGATCGCTTTCTCGGGCACCTTCTTTGCGAACAATCCGTTCCTGAACTGCGACAATGCCCTGTTCAGCCAGGCGCAGCAGATCGCGTTCGGCTGCGATCGCGACGGAGATGGCGCGCTGAGCCCCGCGGAACTCGCCGATACGACCGACTATGTCTATCTCGGCAAGCGCATGGTCGAGGGCGCACCGCGACAGAGCGATCTTCGCCACACTTCGAATCGCGCCGTACTCGGCGTTCGCGGCCAGATCAGCGATGACTGGAGCTACGACGCCTATCTGCTGCGTGGTAACACCATCTTCAACAACCAGTATCTGAACGACCTTTCGATCAACCGGATGAACCAGGCGTTGGACGCCGTTATCGATCCGACGACCGGCCAGATCGTCTGCCGCAATCCGGCGAACGGCTGTATTCCGCTCAACGTCTTCGAGGAATTCGGCGTGACGCGGGAGCAGTTCGACTTCCTCGCGGTTCCTGCCCTGCTCGATGCCGATCTCGAGACGATGGTCGCTTCGGGCTACATCAGCGGCAACCTCGACAATCCGCTCGGTACGATCAATCCGCTCTCGGTGGTTTTCGGCGCCGAATATCGCAAGGAGCAGTATGAGGTGCAGGGCGACGAGAACTTCACCCTCGGCACACTCACCGGCCAGGGCGGCCCGACGGTTCCGGTTCGCGGCGAGTTCTCGGTCCGCGAAGTCTTCGCCGAGCTCCGTCTGCCGATCATCGATTTCGGCAACGGCGGCTCGATCGAGCTGACCGGCGGCTATCGTCTGTCGGATTACACCACCTCGGGCACCAGCCACACCTATTCGGCCGGTATCGAGATCGCTCCGATCGAAGGCATCCGTCTCCGCGGCGTCTATGCCCGCGCCGTCCGTGCCCCGAATGTGGTCGAGCTCTTCGCACCGCAGTCGATCGGGCTGTTCGGCGGTACCGACCCCTGCGCCGGCACCACGCCGACGGCATCGGCCGCGGCGTGCGCCAACTCCGGCGTTTCGGCGGCTCAGTACGGCAATATCGCGCCGAACGCGGCCAACCAGTATAATCAGCTGGGCGGCGGCAACCCGAACCTCGATGTCGAAAAGGCCGATTCCTACACGGTCGGTCTGGTCGTCGATGGGCGCGGCGTCGGTCTCGACGGCTTCACCGCCACGATCGATTATTTCAACATCAAGATCGACGACACGATCGCGGGGATCGGCGCTCAGCTGGCCCTCAACCAGTGTGTCGCAACCGGTGCCGCCGAGTTCTGTAATCTGGTCCAGCGCGCGCCCAACGGCTCGTTGTGGATCGGGCAGGCGGGCTTCGTGATCAACACCCAGCAGAATATCGGCGGGCTGCGTACCGACGGCATCGATCTCAATGCCGGCTATCGTTTCCCGGTGGGCCCGGGCAGCCTGGCGCTGAACTATGCAGCCACCTATTATTTCGAGGCTGCCTTCCAGTCGCTCCCGACCTCGCCCTGGGTCGACTGCGTGGGTCTGTTCGGCAACACTTGCGGCCAGCCGCAGCCGAACTATCGCCATCGGATCTCGCTCGGCTACACGGCCGACTCCGGCTGGGGTCTGA
>JAIVHR010000218.1 GCA_020200935.1 Sphingomonadales bacterium | reverse complement strand
GCGCCCGCAGCCTTTCTTGTTCCTCGCGCAGCCGCCGGAGCCGCCTTTCGCGCTCGCCGCGTATCCGCGCCAGATAGCGCGCCAGCGCCTCGTCGCTCTCGAAGGCCTCCAGAGCGCCGCCGGCATCGGTCTCGGCAGCCTGAAAGGCGCGCGCCTCGCCGGGCAAGACCAGGGCGCAGGCTATGGCGAGGGTCAGGACGAAGAACAGCCGGCTGCCTTGCGGCACAGTCTTTCCGAGATAGCTGACGCGCATCGTAAAATCCCCCCGGCAAAAGAAGATACTCCGTGGACGCGCCCACGCCGTCAATCCCCTTTGGCGGCGAAAGAGCCGGGCGCGCTCCCGCGAATACAGGAGCCCAAGGCTGTACAGGACACCGGCCGCCGCCCTGGATTCCTGCTTGCGCGGGATACGGAGCGGCAAGCTCGCCCGAACCGTGACAGGGAGACGCGCTAGGAAGCGAGCTTGAGCGGTTCGCGCTGCCGCTCCGCCGCGCCCTCGGCCAGCCCGTCGAAGATCGTGTCGATGATGATCCTCAGATTCTCGGGCGTCGCGCCCTTGTAGCGGATCATCAGCACCGGATCGCAGAAGGGCGCCAGCATCATGTTGACGAGGTTCATCATCCGATCGATCGACATGCCGGGAAATTCGCCGGCGCTGATCGCCTCGGACAGGATTACCGCCATATAATGATCGGCGAGGTCGACATAGCTGATGACGACATCGTGATGCTCCTCGCCGAGCGCCATGCAGCTGTCGAAATAGTCGGGATCCTCGGCATAGCGCGCCTGCTTGACGACGAGCCGGCGAGCAAAGAACTGGTAGAGCTTCTCGCGCGGCGCGAGATCGCTCTCGACGACCTCCTCCATGATGTCGTTGAGCTCCTGGAACCAGCGTTCGGCGAAGGCCTCGAACAGGGCCTCCTTGTTGGGGAAGAAGCGGTAGACGTTCGATTGCGACATGCCGCAGGCGGCGGCGATGTCGGTCACCGTCGGCGCGACCGGGCCGCGCTCGCGCACCAATTGTTCGGCGCAATCGAGGATCTGCTCGCGGATCGCCTCGCGGTCGGTCTGGGGGCGGGCCATGCTGTGTCTCCTTCCGCTGATCCGTGTAGCAGCGTTATGAGACAGTTTTATGATAAGAGTGGACTAATATCAACTATTATTTATCAATCGCCTCGGCGAGCCACCCCGGACGGTCGTCTTCTTCATAGTCTTCGACGCGGCGATGCTCGACCGAAAGGCCGAGTTCGGGATAGGCGATCCGCTGGCGTTTCTCATCGGCGCGGTCGAGCGGCACGACGACCAGCCGGCGGTTGATCTTGTTGCGATAATGCATGCGGGCGGTGTTCTCCTGCCCGACATAGCAGCCCTTCTGGAAATCGACTCCGTTGAGCTCCCCGGCGTTGCATTCGAGCCAGAGCGTCTTGTCGCTGCCGAGCTCGGCGACGCCCTCGGTGACGCCGAGCGAAAGGCGGTGCGCCCGCCAGCCATCGGAAGCATCGCCGCCGGTCTCCGGCGACAGCCAGCGATGGCCGAGATCGGGGAGGCGGGGGTCGACGGGTTTGTCGGCAGCATCGGGGCTCCAATGCACAGAAAGGCTGTCATCCCGCTCGATCTCGATCTGTCGGCGCAGACGATAGAGCCTGAGCCGCTGGATCAGCGCCTCGGCCTGTTCGGCCTCGCAATCGAGCAGATAATCCTCGCCGTCCCGCCAGACCAGGAAATCGAACAGCGCCTTGCCCTGCGCGGTCAGCAATCCGGCCCAGATCGGTGTCGTCTCGCTGACCGGGCCGACGGCGTTGGTGACGAGGCCCTGCAGAAAACCCGCGACATCGTCGCCCGACAGGCGGATCAGGGCGCGGTCGGCCAAGGTAGTCGTGGGCGTGGTCGTGGGCGTGGTCGCGGTCATGGGCTTCACCTAGGGACGGACCCGTGCGAAGGGAAGCCGCATGAGCGACAGCCTGACCATTCGCCGGCCCGACGACTGGCATGTCCATCTGCGCGACGGCGAGATGCTCACTGGCGTCGCCGTCTATACCGCGCGGCAATTCGCCCGCGCGATCGTCATGCCCAACCTGTCGCCGCCGGTGACCAACCTTCCGGCCGCCCAGGCCTATCGCAAGCGGATCATGGCGGCGTTGCCCAAGCGTATCGATTTCACGCCGCTGATGACCTGCTATCTGACCGACGGCGCCGACAGCGCGGATCTGGCGCGCGGTTTCGAGGAGGGCGTGTTCACCGCGGCCAAGCTCTATCCGGCCCATGCGACGACCAATTCGGCGCAGGGCGTCACCGATGTCGAGAAGATCTTCCCGGCGCTCAGGCGAATGGAGCAGATCGGCATGGTGCTCTGCGTCCATGGCGAGGTCACTGATCCCGATATCGATATTTTCGACCGCGAGGCGGTGTTCATCGATCGGGTGCTCGATCCGCTGACCCGGGAATTTCCGCAGCTCAAGATCGTGCTCGAGCATATCACCACCGAACAGGCGGTCGAGTTCGTGCTCTCGGCGCCGGATACGGTGGCGGCGACGGTCACGCCGCATCATCTGATGATCGACCGCAATGCGATGTTCGACGGCGGTATCCGGCCGCATGCCTATTGCCTGCCGGTCGCCAAGCGCGAGCGACACAAACAGGCGGTGCGCCAGGCGGCGGTCTCGGGCTCGCCCAAATTCTTCCTCGGCACCGACAGCGCGCCACATGCGCGCGGGGAGAAGGAATCGGCCTGCGGCTGCGCCGGCATCTTCAACGCGCCGCATGCGCTCGAATGCTATGCGGAGGTTTTCGAGGAGGAGGGCGCGCTCGACCGGCTCGAAAGCTTCGCTTCGGAACATGGCCCGCGCTTCTATGGCCTGCCGCTCAACGAGGGCACGGTGACGTTGCGCAGGGGCCAGACCAAGGTGCGCAAGCAGATTGCCGCCGGCGAGGAGCGCGTCGTCCCCTTCCGCGCCGGCGAATCGCTCGGCTGGGTTGTCGAGTAGAGCCTGCCGCTCAGCCTCGATTTCGCTCAAAAGAGTAATCAATTTTCAGATCTCACGCGATTTATGTTAAGACTAACGTTCACAAGTCTTTCGGGGGGAAGACAAATTGGCGGACGTTCCGGAAAACACGTGCGACGGCGATCGCCCGCAGGAGTTTTCTCGGCGATTCAAAGATATACTTCAAGCTGAGACGACATATCTGCATGAACGGCGCAAGGCAAAATTCCGCCGCCGTCACAAGGTGCAAGAACCTCCTCCCGGCGCTCCTGAGCTCGCACGAGAACTGACCGGCCTCGCCATTTCCGGCGGTGGCGTGCGTTCGGCATCCTTCGCGATTGGCGTGATGCAGGGTCTTCACGAAAAGGGCATTCTCGACCGTTTTGATTATATGAGCACGGTCTCGGGCGGCGGCTATGCCGGCGGAGCGCTGACCTGGTTTCTTTCCTATAATCGCGCCAGCAATGATGACCACGCCCAGCGCTACTGGTTACAAGGTCGAAATTTCCCGTTCAGCCCCAATCGGGAACTTCCCACGGAACCGGAAAATCCGGGCCTCAAATATGGCCGCGAAAATATCGATTTCATCCGCCAGCGCAGCGCCTATCTTGAACCCGGGGCGGGCCTCACGAAACTCTCCGCAGCAAGCGTCATGCTGCGTGGCACCTTCATATCGCTGGTGGCCTATATTTTCATTTTCGCACTCGTTTATTCGGCGTTCGAGTTGGTGAGCCACTGGATTTGGCAGGGGATTATTGTGCGACTGCCGCTCGCGGTCGGGGCATTTCTCAAGGAGATAGGCCTGTCGACCTTCCTGCTGGTAGCAGCCACAATGCTCGCGCTGACGCTGCTCCTGTGGCTACTCTATTCGATCTTGTCGGCGATCATCTTAGAACGTCGCGCCGCCTATAGCCTCCGGCGCTTCTTTGAACGGATCGGCGGATGGGTGTTCGGGGCGATATTCCTTGTCGCCGCGTTGGGGCTGCTCGACCAATTCTTCGGATATTCCAAGCAGGAGCATTTTCTCAAAGATATGTGGGCGGCGGCGGGCGGTAGCTCGGTGCTCGGCGTAACCGCCGGTTTTTTCAGCCGTTATTTGCTGAACGCCGAAGGCGGCCGACTTACCAGGCTGACCCAGGCTGTGTTGCCGGTGCTGGCGAGCATCCTGCTCATCATGGGCATGGGTTTCTTCGGGGTATGGCTCGGCAACTTGCTCTTTCAGCTCGAAACGGGCCTGCTGACCTTGGTCTTAGTATTCGGCTTCTCTTTCTGTCTGGTCGCCAACATCAACAATTCCGGTCTCCACCGCATGTATCGCGACAGGCTCATGGAGACCTTCATGCCCAACCATGGCAGCGTGAGGAGCGATGCGCAGGCGGCGAAGAGCTCCGCCGACAGCGCCAAGCTTCACGAGATGTGTTCACCAGACGTGGACGGTCCGCTGCACATCATCAACACCAATGTCATTCTACTCGGCGGCAAGAAGGCCCGCTACCGCAGCCGCTTCGGCGATTCCTTCATGCTGAGCCCGCTTTATTCGGGCTCCGAGGCGACCGGCTGGATCAGGAGCGACTCCGGGGCTGCGGTCAATCCGCGGACAGGAGCAGACGGGAAGGGCGTCACGCGGGGCATCGCGGTCTCGATCATGCTTACGCTGCTCAATCTGCGTCTCGGCTACTGGATCCCCAAACCGCTGCCCCACCGGAGCATTGGCCCGCGCAGCCGCTACTATCCGCCGAACTTCTTCTTTCCAGGCCTCTGGCAGGGCCTTCTGGGTCTTCGCCATCACGAAGACGGCGCCTGGCTGGAACTCAGCGACGGCGGGCATTTCGACAATACCGGTCTTTACGAGCTGATCCGACGGCGCGTGAAGACCATCGTGTTGATCGACGGAACGGCCGACCCCCGATCGGATTTTTCGAGCTTCGGCAATGTCGCCGAACGTATCCTGACTGATTTCAATACCCGTATCAATTTCAAGGATGACCCCATCTATGACCCGGGCACGCGATTCAGTTTCCAGGGGATGATTCGCAGCACAGGGGTCGACGCTGATAGCAGGAATCCGGTCGCCGAGCGGCTCGAATTCTCTAAGCGCGGATTTGCCGTCGCCGAACTGCAATATCCCGACGGCGAGGACCCGGGCCTGCTCTTCTACATCAAGACTTCTATGATCGAATGCCTCCCTGCAACGCTCTACGCCTACAAGGCTGCGCATCCCGAGTTTCCCCACGAACCGACCTCCGACCAGTTTTTCTCCGAACAACAGTTCGAGGCCTATCGCATGCTCGGCTTCAATCTGGCCGAACGGATGACCGCCGAGGCGGAAGAATTTGCCAACCTGGCCAAAGCGCTTGGTCTCGATTTTTCCGGTGATACACCCGTCGATTGGCCCAAGAGCAGACCGCAGGTTCGAGCGATCTGATCCTATTTCAGGCCGGTCTGCGCGTCAGATGATTGCATTGCGCCTGCCGCCCTGGGCTCCTGCCTTCGCAGGAGCACACCTACCGCCCGTAGGCTTCGGCCGCGCGTTTGAGCGCCCGGCGGCGGCGGGCGGCGCGCAGATTGTCGAGGCTGAAGATCGCCAACCCGGTCCAGATAAGCGCGAAACAGACGAGCTGCGGCGTCGCGAGCGGCTCGCCGAGGATGAAGAAGCCGATCAGGAAGGCCATCGACGGCGCGATATATTGGAGGAATCCCAAGGTGGTCAGCGTCAGCCGGCGGGCGGCGGCGGCGAACAGCATCAGCGGGGTCGAGGTGACCGCGGCGGAAACGATCAGCAGCGTGTCGGTCGTCGGGTCGGTGCCGAAGGCCAGCGTGCCCCGGCTCGTCAGCCATATCAGATAGCCGAGGCAGGCCGGCGCGAGGAGCATCGTTTCGACCGCCAGCCCCTCGATCGCGCCGACCTCGGTGATCTTGCGGAGATAGCCATAGAGCGCGAAGCTGAAGGCGAGCGTCAGGCTGATCCACAATGTGTCGAGCGCGCCGAAAGCTAGGATCGCGACGCCTGTCGCCGCGAACAGGATAGCGAGGATCGTCGCCGGGCGCAGTCTCTCGCCGAGCAATGCGGTGCCGAGCAGCACGTTGATCAGCGGATTGAGGAAATAGCCGAGGCTCGCGGCGAGCACGTGCTGGTGCGTCACCGCCCAGATATAGACCAGCCAGTTGACCGCGATCAGCAGCGCCGAAACGGCAAGCGCGCGCAAGATCCGCGGCGTCCCGAGCGCCTTGCGCAGCCTGCCGAGCCAGCCGAGCGCGGCGAGCAGGACGAGCAACAGCGGCACCGACCAGAGGATGCGGTGGGCGACGATCTCGATCGCGTCGATGCCGGTCAGCAGGACGAAATAGAGCGGGACCAGCCCCCAGAAGAGATAGACGCCGATGCCGTAAGCCAGCCCGGCGCGGCCATCCGGCTGCGCGTTCATTTCGGGGGCTTTCCGCGCGGGACGCGGATGGGTCAAGCGGAATTCGAGTGTCCGGCCGTCCCGGGCCGGTCAAGGCAGGCTGCCGCTACTCCACCGCTGCGAGTTCGCGGACTTGCTTCTCGCGGGCGGCGCGCTGTTCGGCCTTGGGATCGAAACGGCGCCAGCCATTGGGGGTCAGCTTTTCGAGCGGCTTGTAGCGGATCTTGTATTGCATCCGCGGCGCATCCTTGACCCAATAGCCGAGATAGACATGCGACAGGTCGGCCTTCGCCGCGCGGACGATATGATCGAGGATGATGAAGTTGCCGAGGCCGTCGCGGCCGGGATGCTCGGCATCGAAGAAGCTGTAGATCATCGAGAGCCCGTCCGACTGGCGATCGGTCAGGCAGGCGCCGATCAGTCTTCCCGGCCGGCCGTCCCCGCTGCCGGGCTCGCGATATTCGACGAGATAGCTGTCGACCGGGGTCTGCTCGACCATCTCGGCGAAATCATTCTCGTCCATGTCGTTCATGCCGCCGCCGGGATGGCGCGTGGCGAGATAGCGGCGCAGCAGGGCGAACTGTTCCTCGGTGGTCCAGGGCTCGCAGGCACTGACGATGATGTCCTCATTGCGCCGCATCAGCCGCCGCTGGGTCGCGTTGGGCCTGAACTCGCGGGCCAGCACGCGGACCGAGATGCAGGCCTGGCAATCGACGCAGCTCGGCCGGTAGGCGACCGACTGGCTGCGGCGGAAGCCGATCCGCCCGAGCGCCTCGTTGAGTTGTTCCGAATGCGGCCCGCGCAGCTCGGTGAACACCTTCCGCTCGGTCTTGCCGGGGAGATAGGGACAGGGAGCCGGAGCGGTGACAAAGAATCGGGGAAAGCGGAATTGCGCGCTCATGCCGAGAATCCACCCTTCTGCCCTTGTGTCCGAATGGCGATCTTATGCCGTGCGCGGGAAATGATGGAAAGGTCGTTTACCGTAAAAAAAAGGTTAAATCGGGCCGCCCCGTCAATTTCCTGTGAAGATTAACCATCGCGGTTGACCCTGGCTGTGGATAGTTGCGGCGGCTGTCCCAAAAGCCGACAGAACGGGGATCGGCGATTCGCCGCTTATGGTGAATCGGCGGGGCGATTCGCGCCGCCCGAATTCGGCAGGCGATGGTTTCGCGATTCTTTGTGCGCGATTCGCCGCGCGACCGTCCGGCGGACTTGCGCGATGGCGCGGCCGGGGCC
>JAIVHR010000050.1 GCA_020200935.1 Sphingomonadales bacterium | reverse complement strand
CTTCCGCGCCGCGCTCGCCATCGCCGCCAAGGCGGCGCGCTCGAAGGTGCCGGTGCTGCTCGAAGGCGAAGCGGGAGTCGGCAAGGAAGTCTTCGCCCGCGCCATCCACGCCGCCAGCCCGCGCGCCAAACGGCCGCTGCTGACGCTCAATTGCGGCGCGACGCCGGCAAACCTGATCGAATCCGAACTCTTCGGCCACGAAAAGGGCGCCTTCGCCGGCGCCTTCGAGCATCATGTCGGCAAGCTCGCCGAGGGCGACGGCGCGACGATCTTCATCGACGAGATCACCGCGATCCCCGCAGAGATCCAGGCCAAGCTCGCCCAGTTCATCGAGACCGGCGTCGCCCGCCCGATCGGCGCGCGCCACGGCCGCGAGGTCGATATCCGGGTCATCACCGCGGCCAACAGCGACCTGCTCGAACAGGTCTCGGCCGGCAATTTCCGCGAGGATCTCTATTACCGCATCAACACCGTCCAGCTGACCATCCCGCCCTTGCGCAGCCGCACCGGCGACATCCCGCCGCTCACCCGCCATCTCCTCTCGCGCATATCGGGCCAGCCGGGGCTGACCGGGCTCGGCATCACCGACGACGCGCTGGGGCTGCTCATGCGCTATCACTGGCCGGGCAATGTCCGCCAGCTCCAGGACGGATTGTTTCGCGCGGCGATCGGCTGCGAGGGTTCGGCGCTCACCGCGCGCGACTTTCCCGAGATCGCCGAGGCGGTGCGGCTGGCCGAACGCGCCGCGCCGGCCAGCGCCCACGCCGTCCCGGCCTTCGCCGAGGGCCCGGGCGTTACGCTTTACGAAGCCGACGGCAATGTCCGCGCGCTCTCGGACATCGAGGCCGACGTGATCCGCCTCGCCATCGGCCATTATCGCGGACGGATGACCGAGGTCGCCCGCCGGCTCGGCATCGGCCGCTCGACGCTCTACCGCAAGCTCGCCGAGCTCGGCATCGATTCGAGCGCCGCCTGAGCGCCTCCTCAGAAGATCACAATTGACGCTGGTTCACACACGATAAAGACCAGATAGCGTGACCTTCCGGGCACCGATCGACCCCGCGCGGCATTCTGACTGTTGCACCAATCACCCGATCTAGGACAGCGGAATCCAGAAGATTCCTTGATCTTGTCGGATCAAGAGAAATTCGTCCCCGGTGCCTGGGTATTGAAATACAATGCGCGCCATTTGGGATGGGCTTCAAGGAAATGCTCCTCGGCCTTGAGCATGAGTCTGGCGCCCGCCCCCCCCGAAAACAACTCAAGAATCATCGGCAGAATGTTGTCGAGGATTTCCAACAACGGAAGGATGATTCTCTTGAGAATATTCTCGAGAAAATTAGGAAATAGCTCAATGATCTGATTTATGAGCTTCTTCACAATCTCCAAAATCGGGACGATCTTGTCCAGAAAACCCAGTGCACCAGCGCGCCTGAACAGTGTCGTGCTTGACGAAAGCATATTTACGGCGCCGGAATTTTGAACGTGCCGAGCGATCAGGGCGTGCGTCTCAATCTCAGCCTCTCCGAAGCCGAAGCGCAATTCTTTTCCGACGCTTCGGAACACGGTGATGACGGTGTCCATCTGGAGCCGGACATAGTCGGTCTCGGGTCGATTATCTTGTTCGAAATAGGAAACGATAGCGCCAGTATAGGCATCGGAAAATTTTTCCATGCCGGTGAGAAACGCCTGAAAGTCGTCTTCGCCCCGGGAATCCGGTTCTTGTTCCTCTGCCATATCCCCCACTCCCTTGAAGACATTTCGTTAGCTATGCTTTAGAAAGCATTCCCGAGTCAAAGAGGCAAATGATTTTATTCAAGTCAAATCGGTTTGAACCCTAGTTCTTCACTGTAAGCGCCTGGTCGCGCAGGCCGCGCCAGACATGGAGCGCCTGGACGCTGTCGAAAACATCATGGACGCGGATCAGCTGGGCGCCTTGGCCGAGGCCGAGCATGGTCAGCGCGAGCGATCCGCCGAGCCTTTTGTCTGCCGGCACTTCGTTTGAGAGCGCGCCGATCATCCGCTTGCGGCTCGCGCCGAGCATCACTGGGCAGCCGATGCCGTGGAACAGCGCCAACCCGTTGAGGATCGCCAGATTGTCGCGCAGTGCCTTGCCGAAACCGATGCCGGGATCGACGACGATCTTCTCGCGCGCGATGCCGGCCTCGACCAGTACTTCGACGCGATCGGCGAGCCAGTCATAGACCTCGATCAGCGGATCGGCATAATCGGGTTCGGCATGCAGCTCGTGCGCCTTGCCGGCATGATGCATGACGATCACCGGGCAGCCGGTATCGCGCACCACGCCGATCGCCCGCTCGTCGAATCCGAGCCCGCTGACATCGTTGACGAGCCCCGCCCCGGCGGCGAGCGCGGCTTCCATCACCGATGCCTTGCGCGTGTCTATCGACACCGCCGTGCCCGACCGGGCGAGCCGTTCGATGACCGGCACGGTGCGCTCGATCTCGTCGCCCTCCCAGACATCGGCGGCGCCCGGGCGCGTCGATTCGCCGCCGACATCGATCAGCGCCGCGCCGTCGGCGGCCATCGCGAAACCGGCTTCGGCCGCCTTGTCGGGCTCGCCGGCGAAGCGGCCGCCGTCGGAGAAGCTGTCGGGCGTCACATTGAGAATGCCGACGATGCGCGGCTCCTCGAAAGTGATCCGTCGCTCGCCGATTTCGAGCGAGGTGCGCGGCGCCTCGATCCGGGCGATGGCGGCGCGCGCCTTTTCCCGCTGCCAGTCGGCGAGGCCGGAGAGAAACGCCTCGAGCCGCTCGACCGGCACGAGCCGCCCCTGCCGCCGCTCGCCGCCCTCGACGACAATCACGTCGAAGGCGCCGAACCAGAGCATGCCGCCGGCCAGCCGCTTGACTTGCCCGTCAAGCCCGAAGGGCGCGTCGACGAAACCGGTCGGGCGGAAATAGAGATCGGCATTGGCGGGTATGTCGGTCATGGCGTTCCTTTAGCCTAGAGGAGCGGCGCACCAAACCTTCTCCCATGGGAGAAGGATTACGCAGTCTTGGCGACGCAGGAGCCTAGACGGAGTTGGATGAGGGGTTCGGCGCTATCGATGGAGCGGAGCCCCTCACCCAGCTGCGACTAAGTTCGCTCCGCTCACTAAGTCTCGCGGCCCTCTCCCCATGGGAGAGGGGTATCATGGAAAATGCGCCAGCCTGTATTGTTCGCGCAGCGCGTCGATCGGCTGGAGGCCGTCGGCATCCTCATAATGCCAGAAGGTCCAGCCATTGCACGAAGGCGCGTCCTGGAGCAGCGCGCCGAGCTTGTGGATCGAGCCCTCCAGCCCGTTGCAGGCCAGCGTACCGTCGACGCGCACCTCGGCGGTCCAGCGGCGCTTGCTGTCGGTCAACCTGGCGCCCGGCACGACGAGCCCGGTCTCGAGCAGGGCGCCGAAAGGCACCTTGGGCCGGGCCGACTTGTCCTGCATGATGGTGAGCGCCGATTCATCGAGCGGCAAAGCTTCCTCGATCCGCTTCAAGGCCATCGCGCAATAGCGTTTCTCGCGCTCGATGCCGATCCAGTGGCGGCCGAGCCGCCGCGCCACCGCACCGGTCGTGCCGGTGCCGAAAAAGGGATCGAGCACGACGTCGCCGGGATTCGTGCTGGCCAGCATCACGCGATAGAGCAGGGCTTCGGGCTTTTGCGTCGGATGCGCCTTCTTGCCCTTGTCCTTCAATCTTTCCTGCCCGGCGCAAATCGGGATCACCCAGTCCGAACGCATCTGCAATTCGTCGTTGAGCGTCTTCATCGTCTTGTAATTGAAGGTGTATCGGGCCTTCTCGCTCTTCGCCGCCCAGATCATCGTCTCATGCGCGTTGGTGAAGCGCGTGCCGCGGAAGTTGGGCATCGGATTGGCCTTGCGCCAGATGATGTCGTTGAGGATCCAGTAGCCCGCATCCTGCAGCGCGGTGCCGACGCGGAAGATATTGTGATAGCTGCCGATCACCCAGATCGTCCCGCCGGGCTTCAGGATCCGGCGCGCCTCGGCGAGCCAGCCGCGGGTGAAATCGTCATAGACGGCAAAGGTATCGAACTTGTCCCAATCGTCATCGACGGCATCGACGCGGCCGCCTTCGGGGCGGAAGAGATCGCCGCCGAGCTGGAGGTTGTAGGGCGGATCGGCGAAGATCATGTCGACGCAGCCATCGGGCAGCGAGGCCATCGCCTCGATGCAATCGCGTTCGATGATGCGATTGACCGCGAGATCGGGCGCCCCCACCTTCGAACGCGCCTTCGAACGCGCCTTCGAACGCGCCTTTGTCCGCTCCAGAATCGTCATGCCTCTGCCCCCGCAACACGAATTTTCGAGCCTGAGTCAGCGGGCCCGAAGGGTCAAGGACGATAAGGTTAACGATTAGCGTTGAAATCGCGTTAACGCCGGCGGAACGAAAAGAGTCCCCTACGAGATATGGCGCATTCCCGCCCCTCGGGACTCAAGATCGTGGGGTGTGGCGCGAAAGACTCGAAAACGGAAATCCTCCCGGACGACTGGCAACGATGTCTATTTTCCTCTCCCCCTTCAAGGGGGAGAGGGATGTGGAGCCTTAATGAGCCCGAGCGAAGCGAAGGGCGAATTTAGGCGGAGCTGGGT